>JACPFE010000478.1 GCA_016183145.1 Deltaproteobacteria bacterium
CAAAAATCACCCGTGGTTGCTGCTTGATGAAGGTTCCCATTGCGCGAGATGGCGACCTCTGCGGGCTGTAGGCTCAAGTTCCCTTCGTTGCCGATCGCTGTTTCCAGCCAGCGGCTTAAGACTCGGGCAATCCCATCAGGCATGGATCTGACTCGCTCGGGGCCGAACCCGCTAAACCGAGATCCGCCGATATGTTCAAGCTGATCGATAACCTCTCGCAGTCGCTCTTCTCTCGTCATCGGGGACGGCAGGCGCAGTATCAGCGAGAGAAGTCTTCCGATGGCTTCGGCGTCCGCTTCGAGATCCGAGCCGGCCTTCCCCAGTCGCACGAAGACTTCAAATGGCTCTCTGGGATTTCCATTGGCGTAGTTGATGGTGACAAAAGCAGTGCCTCCCGCGGCCGAAGAAGTCGGGTCCCATCGAGCTGTTTTCTTGGTTCTTCAATACCATCGAACTCCTCGCCACAACGAAGCCGGCATGAAGATAATTCAAAACTTGCAGTCTCGTCACACTAATTGCCGAGCGGTGATAAGCTTAGCGTTGGGGCGTTACAATTTTTCTACGCCGGAAATTCGCATGCTGATGCGATGCATATTCGGTCACGCGATTTCCGGCCGGACGATTAAGCGCTTAGCCAAAGACTCGGGCCACCGACTCAAGCGCGGTCGCCCACGAACGACTCCGAAGATCCATAAAGGTGACTTGAGTGCACGCGTTGAGCTAACGAGCCAGGGGCCGGACGGCTTTAACGGGAATGCTCTGCAATTGTTCCACCAAGTGCAGGGGCAATTTGGTCTCACGCCGCGTCAGTATCTGAAGTGGGTGGTAAAGTGTTTTCGCCGCGGAAAATGCATGATGCGAAGATGTCTCCTCTGTGGAGAGTTTTTTCCATCCGTTGATTCCGGGGAAAGGCATTGCGAACAATGCCGGACGGATCGGCAAAGGCTATTGCGGGAGAACAATCAGCCGATCTTTACAAACCCTGAAGCGGATCGTTTCGGCTAAGTCCTCACGTTCGATTTGATTCGTGGGATACCCTCAGATGGCGAGGGTGAGGCATGCGAGACGCCGCGGTCGGCAAAATCAAGGTCGGAGCCCGCATGAAATTTGAAGGGAGCTTTCGACTGAGTGCTTAGGTGGCCCTGCGGACAAACGGCCCGGCGCTTCTCGATATCGACATGAAAAGCATCCGCATTGTAGGGCCCCTTATGAGGATCAGGACGCGTGGACCCTAGGAGCTCCAGCCCGCTTTGTTTGCTCCCCAAGTTTTTTGCTGTCCCACGGCTCGCGCCGCGCAAATCGACTGAGGATTAGACTTTTTACCATCAACTGATCTCCGCAAAACGAAATGGCTGAAGCTGTTTCAAAGCAAACCGCGAGTTCAGTTAGGAATTATCCTTCCACAGCATAGAGAAAATCCTTCAATAAATGACTTTAGCGAAACGTCGTTGAAGTCGGAAATCCTTTAGAATCAAAACGGCAGTCGTATCGATAGTCATTGGCATGTCGCTTGCGCATTTTTGCCTTGGGGGAACTATCCATGCCGTTAACGAACCAACTGCCGGACACCGTCTTCACCGCGAAAGTGGATGAACTCCTCAACTGGGGGCGGGCTTCGTCGCAGTGGTATCTGCTCTTTGGTTTGGCCTGTTGTGCCATCGAGCTCATGCACACTGGAGGACCACGAGCCGATATTGATCGATTCGGCTCCGTTCCTCGGGCCACCCCGCGCCAGTCGGATTTGATGATCGTCGCTGGGACGCTCACTTATAAGATGGCCAAGCGTACTAAGCTTCTCTACGATCAGATGCCTGATCCGAAGTACGTTATCTCGATGGGTAGCTGCGCGAACTGCGGCGGTCTTTTCCAGCTCGCTTATTCCGTGTGCAAAGGCGTGGACAAAATTATCCCTGTGGATGTCTACGTGCCGGGATGCCCGCCGAGGCCTGAGGCACTTACGGAAGGACTTCTCAGAATTCAAGACCGGATCATGAAAGAGAAGTGGTTAGTAAAATAGGACATGCGTAACGCCCGCGTCACTTCGTTGAGGACCATAAGCTCTGTACAGCCACTGTTTTGAACGGGGAAAGTTTGGATCGCCCATGCTTAGTTACTTTAAGAATTTCTTCGATACGGTCAGGACCGTCTTCGAGGGACTTTCGGTTACGTTTTCCTATCTAATTCGGCATCCGATAACGATTCAGTACCCCGATAGGATCGATTACCGCGTTCAAGATACCTTACCGAGGAGGTACCGGGGGCACCTCGAAGTTGACTTGGATATTTGCACGAATTGTAAGGCATGCGAAAGGGAATGTCCGATTTCCTGTATCGCCATCACGGACAGCGATGAACCGGATAAGAAGCGCTGGATGGCTGAGTTCGATATCGATCTGGCCAAATGCATGTACTGCGGTATCTGTTCCGAGGTTTGCCCGACCGGGGCCATTCGTCACTCGCAAGAGTTCGAAGGAGCCTGTTACGATCCCATCGCAATGGCGCGACACTTTGTTCTGGACTCCCCCATGGCTCCCTTCAAACCCACCAGGGGCGGTGAAACGGACTCGGCATTGGCTAGAAAAGTTGAAATCGGCAAGGACTACATGGACGTTTTCGCGCAACCGAAATGACGCAAGCCACGGTTAACTGCGCGGAACATTCCGACATTGACGTTACATCGTAGCTCCGAG
>JACPFE010000498.1 GCA_016183145.1 Deltaproteobacteria bacterium
CCGCCTGGGTTCCGTCATACCCGCGAAAGCGGGTATCCAGGCTAATTCGGCGCAACAAACCTGGATTCCCGCGTGCGCGGGAATGACGAGTCGAGGAGGGCACCCTGTGGAAGGAAAGCCCTCCATTTTCATTCTCGGCGGGCGAGCGTAAGATCATGGCCCACTTCGTGGTGGAGACCCTTTTCACCATTTTCCCCATAGGAAACTCGGACTAGCCAAGTCTCTAAGGGATAAACGACTTGTCGAAAATCGAAACCACTCAATCACTCGCCGTTCCGCTCGCAAGCTGGGGTCGCTTGGCGGCGAACTGCGCGGCGCATATGACCGAGCATCTCTTTAACGGCGTGATCGCGGTGATTCTCCCGCTCATCACCGCATCTCTCGGCTTGAGTTTGGCGCAGGCCGGCGCGCTCGCTTCGGCCCGCACCTTGATGGCGGGCGTGGCGAGCTTCCCGTCGGGCTTCTTCGCCGATCTGGCGCGCCAGCGCAATATTTTGCTCGGAGTTTGTGTCGCCATGATCGGCCTGGCCAGCCTCGGTCTCAGCGCCGCATCGAGTTTTCCGATCTTGATGATTTTTATGGCTCTCGGCGGATTCGGCGGCGGGTGGTTTCACCCGCAATCCCTGGCGATTCTGTCTGCGAAATACCGCGAACAAAAGGCGTTCGCCCTGGGAGTCCATGACAGCAGCGCCAACCTGGGCGAAGTCGTCGGCCCGCTCGCCATCGGACTCCTGCTCAATTTTTTTGACTGGCGCGCGACGCTGCAGATCTGGGCCGTTCCAGGTTTGATCATAGGAATCGTTTACGCGGTCCTTGGCGCCGAGAGCAATTTGGCGGTGCCGCGCGCGCGTGACTACCGGCGAGCGGTCTGGGAAGACCTGCTCAAAAACAAAACTGTTTTCGCCCTGGTCGCCGTTTCGACGTTGCGCGCCATGGGACAAACGGCCCTGGCGTCATTTTTGCCGCTTTACCTGATGTTGCACCTTACACTTGCGGCCGGCGTTGCCGGCGCATTGATGTCGATTCTGTTTCTGTTTGCCGGTGTGGCCCCAGCCGTTGTCGGATGGATCTCGGATCGCTTCGGCCACAAGCTCTTGATCGTTGTCTTCTCGACGCTCAGCGTTGCGACGATCGTCGCCATTCCCCATTTGGGTTCGGGCCTCATGCTCGGCGCGGGACTGGGCGCGCTCGGCGGCCTGCTCTGGGCGCTGCGGCCGGTCATCGTATCGGCGGCGATGTCGGCGGCGCCGACCCATCTTTCCGGCAGTATCGTGGCGTTTATCTACGGCGCGAACATGGGCGTTTCGTTTATCGCGCCGCTGATCGCCGGGCTGGTGGCGGATCGCTATGGTTTGCCCGCCGCGTTATACGCCATCGCGATTTTCCCCCTGCTCGCGGCAACCATTTGCTTCCTCGTGGTCAAGCCGGCCACGCGGGCGGGCAAATAGCACCCGCGCAGCTGAATGCCCCGCCTGCAGGCAAAGTATATTGCGCGATGTATCCAAGGGAGACAAGCGAGATCACCCTCGCCCCGTGGAGTAGCTACTCGATCGGGTCTACAGTCTCGACCGTGGTAAATACTCCACGGGGAGAGGGCAGGGGTGAGGGTTCGCATGCGTTGCCCCCTCACCCTAACCCTCTCCCCCACGAAGACGTGGTGGAGAGGGAATGTTTCTTGTCGGCTTCGAGCCGACGAGAATTGAACCTCTCGCCTTCGAGGAAAGGGTTGTTCAGTTGACGTAACCATTGATAGGCGAATCACGGTGCGGTCAGCGGCGCCGCTGGCGCGTGGGTTTGCGCGTCGCTTTCGATTCTTGGGCCTGGGCGATCGCCTCGCCGCTCTGACCTTCGAGTTTAGGCTGGATATTGTCATTGATCCACTTCTGGTCCCACCACTCCACCGGTAAAATCGCGACCCCGTGCAAATAGACTCCATAGTGCAAGTGGTCACCCACAGCAAGGCCGGTCTCGCCGGTCTTGCCGATCGCTTGCTGTGGCTTGATCGGATCGCCAACTTTGACGTCGATGGAGCTCAAGTGGGAATAGAGCGTAAACAGTCCGAGGCCGTGATCGATGATGACGGTGTTGCCGTATATGCCCAGGTCGCCGACGAAGGCGACGGTGCCGCTGTTGGCGGCCTCGGCGGGATAATGCTTGGTGACCGACAAGTCGTAGCCCAGGTGATAGGCGTTGTCGATCGCTTCGTTGTTGTAGAGGTAGGTCCGCGCATCCGCAAAGTTCGCTTCGACTTTTGAATTGCTCAGTTGGCTGAACGCTCCCTTCCAGAGGATCGACGGGGTGGCTTTCCTCGTGACCGCGGCGATCTTATCTTCGTTCTCTTTTCTGAGCCCCTTGTTGACCCGGAGAAAAATCTGTTTCGGGCTCCCCTGGCGTGCCCCCACGTCGTTTAGCAGCGGCGTGACCTTGCTTTGAATATACTCATCGGTGACAGTGATCGTGCTCTTTTTGTACTTGACGTTTTTAAGCTCGTAGACAAGCCGCATCTCTCTGGCATTGCCGGCTTTGTCGGTAGCGACGAGCATCGCTTTCGCATCCTCCGCGATGTTATAGGGGTGGGCGAAAAACGCGATATAGTGATCGGGGTGGTCTTTAATTTGACCTTTGGTGCCGGGGAAAAAATAATCGCCGATCTTCACGCCGGTCGTGACCGTATCCGGCGATGGTTTGTAAACGATCATGCCGACGCCGCCGAAGTTGACATAGCGGTCGTCGGCGAAGAGTTCGAGGGTGGGCGGCGTAATGTCGATGGCGACATTCTTTTGGATCACGGTTTCATTGCCGCGGAAAAAATTCCACAGCGATCGGTCACGCGCGCTAATGCGAAGCACCGCCGGCCCTTCTTTGACGCCGGCCAGCTTCGCCGATAGCGCGACGGTAATTTTCTTTTGCATCACCGGCTGGTCGTACTGCTCGGATGCCAACCCATGCTCGGCGCCGCCGGAGGCAAGCGTTACGGTTATGGACTTTAAGCCGGCGCCTTGGTCGGTGATGTCGATCTCGACGGGCGCTAGGCCGAGAGCGTCACTGTCCGGGGTAAGCTTAACCTGCGGTTTATGCCATTCGAAGCGGGGCAACACGAAGTACCCGCCGCCCAACAGCGCGATGATGACGATCAGGTAAAGGAGATTGGTGGCCGGCCGAAAGTTTCTCGGGGGTCTGCCAAGTTCGAGAGCGCTCATGTTTGGTGGTCGAATATTGCGGGTCGTGAAAAGTTCCCTCTAATCAAAATAAACGGGCGCGCCAACGAAGTCAATCAATGGTAGTGGGTCAGTTTCGCCAAAATTTGTAGGGGCAACCCTATGTGGTTGCCCGTTCGGAGGGCAGGCATCCTTCGACTGGCTCCGGCCTGCCGCTACATCGATGCGGCGTTGAAATCGAACTGACCCACTACCCA
>JACPFE010000499.1 GCA_016183145.1 Deltaproteobacteria bacterium
AAGGCAGCATCGTAGAGCCCCAGGTCGTTGACGAGAAGGTTGATCAAGCCCAATAGAAACGCAGCATCCGTGCCCGGCCGAATCGGAATCCATTCATCCGCCATACTGGCCGCGTGACTGCAAAGGGGATCGACGACCACTACCTTGACTTGCTCGCGGTTGCGCCCCAGTTCGAAGGCGCCGTTCATGGTATCGTAGTGGACAACGGCGCCGAACTGTCCCCCCACTGACAGGATATAGCGGGTAAGCGGGAGATCAGGTACCGCCTCGGCGGCGAACTGGTTGAGAAAATGGAGGGGGTGGACCGCGTTGCCGCAGAAAAAGCCCGAGGACAAAGATTGGAGCGAGGTGCCGAAAGCGGCGCACCAAATCTCATCGAGCAGGGATCGGTCGAAGGTTACGCGCCAGAGGTTGCGGGGGTCATCCGCGCCGATCTCTTTCAGTTTTGCCGCGACGATGTCGAGCGCATTTTCCCACGAAATGGTTTCCCAGCCCGGATCGATGCCCGGCCCCTTTTGCGGGTTGGTGCGCCGCAGGGGACGAGTGACGCGGTACGGCGAGTCTATGGTGTAAAAACCGGCGCGCCCCTTGGCGCACGCCTTGCCCTGATTGTAGGGATTGGCGGCATCGCCATCGATGCGAACCACCTTTCCGTTGCGGACCGTAGCGACGATCCCGCATCGATTCAGGCAGAGCCGGCACATCGTGCGCACTTGGTGCTCTTCCCCGTACTTAACATGTCTGGCCAATGGTTGCGTCATTTCTTGCCTCTATCTTGCATTCTATACCGGAGTTCGTTGTGACAAAAAAGAAAAAAAACCCTCGACGCTATCTTTTTTACTAAAACAGAAATCCCTTCACCGTCACCGGTACGCTGACACAAATACACAGGGAGGTGTAAGGTCGAGAATACCAGACGCTACTTTCTGCTAAGAGCTCGGAGAATATTCTCAGGTGTGGCTGGGAGGTCGTATATCCTGGCGCCCGTGGCGTCTGCTATAGCGTTGACTACAGATGGAGGACCAGGGATAACGCACATCTCAGCTGCTCCCTTGGAGCCAAAGGGACCACCGCAAACAGGATTCTCAATACAAATCAGCCTCATCTCGTCGGGGACATCCATTATTGTCGGCAGCCCATAGTCCTTTAGGGTGCGAGTCTTTCCGGCGATGAAGCGCTCTTTCAATGCACGCCCCGTGCCCATAGTTATTCCTCCCTCTACTTGCCCCTCGAGAATCAGGGGATTCAGGACCCTCCCTACATCCGCCGCATAAACTACTTTAGGGATTCTAACATGGCCCGTGTCTATGTTTACCTCCACCAGAGACAGTTGCGAAGAATAACCGTAGATCGGCCCCTGGCCTATTTCGCTTTTCTCCAAGACAAAGTTGCCTTCGTGTTTAACAGGCAAGCGTCTTTCCTTAAAATACAGGGCTAGCTGTTCAAATGGCACCTTCTCACTGGTAAACCGGGACGAAAAGGCATGGCCGTTCTCAAAAATAACGTTTCTTGCGGAGTCTTCCAATATTTCGGCTGCGGCTAATTTTAGAGCCTGTTTCAGGCTCTGGCTCGCCTTCAATACGGCGCCGCCAACGTGAAACGTAGTACGCTGTCCGCTGGTAGCCACAGGATAAGGAGCCAGGAAGGTATCGCCCCAGACCATATCTAAAGCGGATACGCTAACGCCTAGATCCTCAGCAACCATTTGGGCAAGTGCGGTGGTGAGACCCTGGCCTTTTTCCACACATCCTACAAGGACTCGGACTCGGCCATTCTCTAGCAGCTCAACGGCAGCCTTGGCATGCCCAAGCTTTCGGCCGTGCCAATCTCCCCCTGCGCCCGCGCCTCTTTCCCCTCCGACGGTCTGCCAAGCACAGCCCAGGCCAACGCCACGCTTCCAGGGTGAGCTCGGGCTACCAGAGTCCCGCCACACCAGGGCTTCAGCGTAAGGTTGTCGGAGTGCCTCAAGGGTTGCTTTGGCACCAACGCTCTCATCGAGCACCTCTCCACTGTGAATCGCTGTGCCAGATTCAACGACGTTGCACAGGCGGAATTCGAGAGGGTCCATTGCTATCTTAGCGGCCAGCAGATCCATCTGAGAGTCCCAGGCATGGGCAAGCTCCGGGTTGTTCGTACCTCTAATGGGCACACTGCGCGGGCCGTTTGTGCAGACATCGTAAACGGTAATGCGGAGGTTCGGGATACGATAGGGTCCGGGAGCAAATATACTGGTGACAGAGATGATTCCCCTCCCCAGCTTGGGGTCGTCTGGGTCAAATGGCCATGCGCCGGCGTTGCCCAGAATCTCAATCTCGGTGGCCACCAGCCTGCCGTCCTTTGTGGCTCCGGTCTTATATCTCAAGTAGAAGGAGTATCCTTTGGATGAACCCATAAGGGACTCTTCGCGGGTGAACACCGTCTTCACAGGCTTTTTGGTCTTCGACACCAGGAGGGCAAGGATACCCGCGTTGACAAAGTCTCCCCTCATTCCAAAGTTTCCCCCCATAGTCGGGCAGATTATGCGCACCTTCCCTTTTGGCAACCCTAGCCAATCGGCAACGCAGTCTCTTCCTACAAACGGGTGGTGCAGTGGCGTGCGGATCACTACCTGTCCGTCGTCTTCCAGATAGGCTAGCCCTGCCTCTGGCTCGAGAGCGGCGTGCTCTGGCCTAGGACTGGTATAGATGTTTTCCACGATTACGTCCGCCTCTGCAAAACCCTTCTCTAAATCACCCTGGACCACTACCGCCATCTTGACTTTATTGCTGTAGGGAGGATGCAGCTTTGGGGCGTCATCCTGTGCAGCGAGGAACGGGTCGAATACAGCGGAGAAGGGATCATACTCCACTTTTATTCGCTCCAGCGCGTCCTGTGCGAACTCTTCCGATACGGCAGCCACTGCGGCTACAGCCTCTCCCATAAAGCGCACCTTGTCCTTGGCCAGCAGGTATCCCTGGGGTCTGGCGTTCGGCATGGCAGGCTTACCTTCCAAGTCTTTCGCAGTGATTACCGCCTCCACGCCCGGCAGCCTCTCGGCTTCAGAAGTGTCTATGGACAGTATATGGGCATGATGATGGGGGCTCCGAAGGATCTTCCCGTAGAGCATCCCCTCCATTGTCAGGTCTGCGGCGTACTTGGCTTGGCCGGTGACCTTCTCCAGTTCGTCTATTCGAGGTATGCTCTGTCCGACCACATGGGGACCTTGGAACTCTACAGACCTTCGCCGACGCCCCTGCATAATCTCAGCGGCGTACAGAACGGCATCAACGATCTTTACATAGCCAGTGCAGCGGCAGAGGTTGCGAGAGAGCCTTTTACGTACGTATTCCCTTGTAGGATTCGGGTTATTCTTTAGAAGCGCTGTCGCCTCCATAATCATTCCAGGTATGCAAATGCCACACTGGCACGCGCCCAGTTCCATGAAGGCGTATTGAAGGGGATGGAGGCACTCCTCGCCAACCTCGCGGGACCACATCGGTGCCAGCCCTTCAATCGTGACTATTTCTTTACCGCTAATCTGGGATACGGGAAGCAAGCAGGACATAACGCCCTTCCCTCCCAGGAGCACGCTACAGCTTCCGCACTCGCCATCGTCACAGCACCTCTTCGCTCCTGTAAGGCCCAGATCGTTGCGCAAGACATCGAGTAAAGTTTTTGATGGGCTCACCGTTACTTCACAGCGTCTACCGTTAACTTTAAGAATGATCGGCTGTTTAGCGGATATCGTTCCCACGGTGTCTCCTTCTTTGGGCAGAGAGTATCCGATAGGCGCTAAAGGGAAATCTTCATGTCCGGTCCGACGAGGGATGAGCGAGTCCTGTTGAATTTCAACATCGCTCACTCATCTGCTCTACTGGTGAATCTTCTTCTTAACGTGTAGATAGTCCGGATGGAGCAGGCGCGAAATCCGGGATCGTGTCCTCTCGGATTGCGTCGCCCTACGTCGGAATACATTGCTAATTCTTTGGAATCAGCACTTCCTTGATTTTGGCCACGTTGGTTGCGTCCATTTGGAATAGCTTGCGCACGAAGGCGTCAACTTCGGGGCCTGTGAGAGGATTGATTTCCAGTTTGGACTTCTTCATCTCCGCAAGAAACTCCGAGTCCTTCATGGTCGCGTTAAAGGCGTTTTGCAAAAGATTCACGCGGCTTTTAGGCGTTCCTGGCGGAAGCGCGTATGCGCGCAGAATGGCTGACGGCGCATGGACGCCGGATTCGATCAGCACTTTTGCTTCCGCGGTTTTCGCGTAGTCGATGGCGTTGGGCACGTTGGGTATGTCAGCGGCCTTCCGCGGATTGACCTGAACGATTGCTTTGACTAGGCCCGACTCCAATCCCTTGCCCCACGTGGTTCGAATCGACGCCCAGGTCCAGCAGCCGCCGTCGACCTCGCCGGCTTCGGCGGCGATACGGATGTGGGATGTTCCCTTGAAACCTTCGATCAACTGTAACGGCAAATTGAGCGCCGCCTTCAAGACCCGCGGCACGTCGGAGTCGTTGGCGCCGGGCGCCTCGCCGCCGAGTTTGACCGGCTTCTTGGCGGCGAACCAGTCGTCCAACGAATTGATACCGCTAGCTTTGGTGAGCGCGCAGACGGTTTCGTCCTGCACCGGCGCGCCGAGCCATTCGAACTTGCGGCCGTCAAATTCAATTCCTTTGTCGCCCATGATTTGTTGCAAGACCAGGGAGCCGATGAAATTGCCGATGATCAATCCGTCCGCCGGAGCCCTGAATAAATAATTCGCCGCAACGCGGCTGCCCGCGCCGGTCATATTCTCAACGATCAATACGGGATTGCCGGCAATATGCCGGCCCATATGGCGCGCGACTGATCGCGCGTAGGCGTCGAATCCTCCGCCGGCGGCAAAGCCGACGATGATGCGGATCGTCTTGCCTTTGTAAAACTCCTGATCGGGGATGGCGGCGCCTGAATGGGACGCGGAAAGCAGTAGAACCGAAATTAGAACCGCGGTGGTTTTAAGCATGGAGTCCTCCTCGTCTTTGGGCTATGTTTGCACAGAGAGCATCCGTTAGTCAGCTATTATTAAGTCAACGCTATTAAGTCAACCTCACATTGGATTCGCAGTAGGGCTGCGCTTCTCGACAATCTGCGATCGTCGACGGCGTCAGACCTATACAACTCGACTATCTTCGCCCGTTACCTTGTGGACCTCCGCCCCGTTCTCTCCAGGACCTGCTCGTCGTCGACCGGATGGCTACTTGTTAATGAACTGGTTAGTAAATAAGGTGGCCGAATGACAGATTCAGACTCTCAACCGACGACCATCGAGGAACTCGAATGGGCGGTGTGGCCGTCGTTCGCGCTGCTGGCGGGAATCCGGCTCGACCTTTTTACCCCGCTCAAAGACGGGCCGATGTCCGTCGAGCAGCTCGCCGACAAACTCGGCGTCGAAGCGGACAAGCTCAAACCACTTCTCTGCGCGCTGGCGGCCTCGGGACTGTTGAAAGCGGAAAACGGCCTTTTCTCCAACTCCAGTGAAGCGAATCGTTTCTTGGTTCGCGGCCTCGCGACCTACCGGGGCGGCAAACACGAGGTGCTGTTGAACAATTGGCAAGCCGGGCTGCGCACCGCGGAATCAATCCGGACGGGAGCGCCTCAGGCCAAGCTCGACTTCGCCGGCGCATCCGCGGCGGAATTGGAAACATTCTACCGGAGCAATCATGCCCAAGCGCTGCGCCGAGGACGCGAACTGGTGGCGACCTATGATCTGTCACCGCACCATACTTTACTAGACGTGGGCGGCGGCTCCGGCGGCCTGGCCATCGCCGTCACCGAAACGCATCCCCATATGCAAGCGACCGTGGCAGAGCTGCCGACGGTAACGCCGATCACCCGGCGGATCGTGGAGGAGGCGGGCGCAAGCGGTCGGGTTCAGGTGCAGAGCAGCGACGTTATCAACGAGAGTCCGAGCGGCGCCTTCGACGCCGCCGTCTTGAGCTCGTTTATTCAGGTGATCTCGCGCGACCAGGCGCGCCGCGCACTCCGAAACGTCGGCAAGGTCGTCAATCCGGGAGGGGCGATTTACATTCGCGGCGACATCGTCGACGACTCGGGTATCTCTCCCCTGGGCTCGGTGATGCGCAATCTGGTCTATCTAAACATCTACGATCAAGGCCAGGCTTACACGGAGCGCGAGCACCGGGAATGGTTGAAGGAAGCCGGCTTTGAGAACTTCGAACGCAATATCCTGCCGGATGGATTCAGCATGGTCAGGGCTTGGAAAGCAAAATAAACTTCACAGACTTACGTCCCGGACTTTCTCGTCTTCAGTCTCAGAGCTCTACGCTCAACAATAAACGGTTTCAAAACGGTAGGAAAAGGCCTACCGTTCGCGGCGAAAGAGCAAGGGACGTGCCATTCCACAATAAAGAAATAGGGGGATGTGCAACGTTTGAACAACGCCAAGAATTAAGAATATTCTTCTCTCTCCTTCCTAATTTTGCGAAGCTCCTTTCTAAGCGACCCCTGTTCCACTGCTAAATATCGATAATTTTTCATGGCATATATATTGCGTTTAAAATCATAAGTTGAAAAACGGCCAATCATCGGCCTGGCGCCATTTCTCGAAGGTCGAAGTGCACGATCTCGAAACGGCTGATTTTGACACATTGCGTGTGGACGTCGGTTTTCAATCCATTTGGAAAATCAACGGAGAGAAAAAAATATGATCGTGGATCATAACATTGTCCCGGATTACCAATACAACGAACTTCTGGTCGAAAAACGGCCGCTGAAGGATGCAAACGGTCGCCCCGTCGAAGGCCTGTACAACTACTGGATTATTTTTAACAACCCCAACCAGTTCAACTCCTATACCACAGCCATGGTGAAAGAAACCATCCTCGCGTTCCGCCAAGCCTCGATGGACCGCGCTTGCGTGGCGGTCGTCTTCACGGCGGTGGGCGATAAGGCCTTCTGCACGGGTGGCAACACCAAAGAATACGCCGAATATTACGCGGGGAACCCCCAGGAATATAAACAATACATGCGCCTGTTCAACGACATGGTCACGCATATTTTGATATGCGACAAACCGGTGATCAACCGCTGCAACGGCGCACGCATCGCCGGCGGCCAGGAAATCGGCACTGCTTGCGATTTTACGATCGCGGCAGATACCGCGCGCTTCGGCCAAGCCGGCCCCAAGCATGGTTCCGCGCCCGATGGCGGCGCTACGGATTTCCTGCCTTTGTTTGTTGGCATCAACCGTGCCATTGAGTCGTGCGTGCTGTGCGAACCTTGGTCGGCCCAGCAAGCCGTGCGCATCGGATTGGTCAATAAAATCGTCCCGGTGTTCAAGAAAAAAGATGGCTCTTTCATTCGCAACCCTTTTGTCTACGAGGAGGAAGCGGATGAATGGGGCAACCCCAAGTACGGAAGGTTCAAGACTGGAGCGGACAGGAAAGCCGCAGCCGAGATTGCTGCCGGGTGTGAAACCGACTTGAGCCTCTTGGACCAGGAGGTGGAGCGTCTCTGTTACTCGCTAGCCATGCTCATGCCCGACTGCGTTTCCAAGACACTGGAATCCCTGCGCAAGCAGAAACTTGCACATTGGCAGCGTAACTGCGAGACCAACCGTTCTTGGCTCGCCTTAAACATGATGACCGAAGCCAAGGCAGGCTTCAGGGCCTTCAACGAAGGCCCCAGAGACAATCGTAATGTCGACTACATCAAACTGCGCCGCGCGCTGGCCAAGGGCACGCCGTGGACGGAAGAACTGATAGAAAGCATTCTACCTAAGGATTCGGCAAAGTGACCTACTCCTTGATCAAGACAACGGAGCTTTATAACGGCCAGGTAACGGAAATCCTGCTTGGGTCCGCCCCGGGCAATATCCTCAGCGCCCAGATGATGGACGAACTCTCAGCCGAGATGGAAAAGGCCACGGCTGCGCCGCACAAAAAGCTCCTGATCTTTACCGGGACGGGCAAGCATTTTTCCTTTGGCGCTAGCGTTGAAGAACATACCGCCGACAAAGTCGGCGCGATGCTGCCCAAGTTTCATCAATTGATCGGCGCGCTCCTGGAATGTCCAGTGCCTGCGTTGGCCAAAGTGCGCGGAGTTTGTCTCGGCGGGGCGTTCGAGCTGGCGCTGGCGTGCCCGCTTCTGTTCTGTGAAGAAGGGGCGGCGCTGGGCGTGCCGGAAATTCAGCTCGGTGTCTTTCCGCCTGCGGCCAGCATCCTTCTACCGCTTAAGACAGGATTCGCCTTGGCCGCGCAGATGACCCTCACCGGCGAGAAATTCGCGGCAACGGAACTCAGACGCCTGGGACTGGTCAACGAGGTGGCCGAAGCCGGGAAACTCGACGAGGCCGTGCAGACGTTCGTCGAGAAGCAGGTTCTCCCCAAGAGCGCGGTGGCCCTGCGTTTGGCCAACCAGGCGACACAGTTGAGCCTGGTCAAGCACTTCCGTCAGCATATCCAGGAAGTGGAGCGGCTTTACCTGGATCGTTTAATGTCTACGGCGGACGCGGTTGAGGGCATCCAGGCCTTCCTGGAAAAGCGGCCGCCCAAATGGAAGGACGAATAGGACACAAAATTTTTTAACCAAGAAAGGGAGGCGTACCCGTGAATCTGGGACTCAAAGGAAAAGGAGCAATTGTCACTGGCGGTAGTTTGGGCATCGGCGCCGCCATCGCCATCGAGTTGGGTCGTGAGGGTGTGAACGTCGCCGTGAACTATCGGCGCCACGACACCGAAGCCAAGCAGGTGGTGGCGGAGATCGAGAAGCTGGGGTCAAAAGGTTTGGCCGTCAAAGCCGATGTCTCCAGTTACAACGACGCCATCAAGATGGTCCAGCAAGTACAGGAACAGTTTGGCCGCCTGGATATCCTTGTCTGCAACGCGGGAATCACCTGGGACGGAGTGATCTGGAAGATGACCGAGGAGCAGTGGGATACGGTCATCGGGGTCAATCTCAAGGGCTATTTCAACTATAACAAGGCCGCTGCGGTGGTTTTCAAAGATCAAAAGTATGGCAAGATCGTCAACGTCTCATCGATCAATGGATTGCGTGGAAAATTCGCCCAAGCCAATTACTCCGCCTCCAAGGGCGGGGAAATCGCCATGTCTAAATCTTTGGCCCGGGACCTGGGGGCGTTCAACGTCAACGTGAACGTGGTCGCTCCGGGCATGGTCCTCACCGATATGATGGACAATCTCGCGCCGGAATTTAAAAACAAGGCGCTGGCCGAAACCGTCGTCGGTCGCTTTGCCACGCCTGAGGATTGTGCGCATCTGGTCGCCTTCTTGTGCTCGGATCTATCCCGCCATATCACGGGAGAGGTCATCAAGATCGATGGCGGACAATACATTTGAACATGGTAGGGACTGGCTCCGCGAATGGCGGTTCCGCCGAAGGCGGGTCAGCCTCGGGCTGAGCCTGTCCCTTTGATCTAGGGGAAAGGAGAAATACATGAGTAGAGTCGGAGTTATCGGGGCGGGGCACGGAGTTTTTGGCCGGCGCAGCGACGCCACTGTGCAGGAGCTGGCCTTCGAGGCCTTCCGCTTAGCGATCAAGGATGCAGGAATCAGCCGTGACGATTTGGATGCCACAGTCGTTGCCGCAGTGCCGGAGTACCACAAGCAGCGCTCGGTTGCGGGTGTGGTTCAGGAATATCTCAACCTCAATCCCAAACCCACCTGGCTGACTGAAGTGGCCTGTGCCTCGGGGAGTGCCGCCATCCGTACGGCTTGGATGGCGATCAAGTCGGGGGTGCATCAAGTCGTTGCCGTGATCGGCTGCCAGAAGATGACGGAAATGGCGACCGCGGAAATACTGGCCCTGATGGGTCGTGTCGGCGAGGTGCAATGGGAATCGATTTTTGGCAGCACCTTTCCCGGTTACTACGCGATGTTCGCCACCAGCCACATGCACGAGTTCGGCACCACCCACGAGCAGATGATGCAGGTGGCCGTCAAAAACCATTTCTACGGCTCCAAAAACCCTAACGCTCTCTTTCGAAAAGAGATCCAGTTGGACAAGGCGATGAACTCGGACGCGGTGGCGTCGCCATTCTGCGTTTACGACTGTTGCGCCAACGCGGATGGAGCTGCCTGCCTGATATTGGCCGAGGAGAGCCGGGCCAAGGCTCTGAGCAAAAAAGTGGTCTGGTTAGACGGCGTGGGCTGCGCAACGGCAAGTATGTCCGTATTGCGCCGGCCCAATCTAGTGGGCCTGCCTTCGGCCGTAGAGGCCGGGCAACAAGCGTTCCGCATGGCCAAGGTCACGGCTAAAGACGTGAAAGTCGCCGAGGTTCACGACTGTTTCACCATTGCTGAAATTATGGCCTACGAAGACCTCGGATTCTGCAAAAAAGGGCACGGTGGTAAGTTCATCGAAGAGAAGCGCTCTTATATCGGCGGCGAGGTAGCCGTTAACGTGGACGGCGGCCTCAAAGCTAAAGGCCATCCAATCGGGGCCACGGGGGTTTCGATGGCTTATGAAATCGTCAAGCAACTCCGTGGCGAGTCGGGGGAGCGCCAGGTACCCAATGCGGACATCGGCCTCACGCACAACGTGGGCGGCATCGGCCAGTACACCTTTGTCCATCTTTTCAGGAGGGATTGATTTATGTTCAGTTGGTTTGGAAAAGTCAGTTTTGTATCCTACACCAAGGTTTCGGATTTTGCCGTGCACCTCAAGGACGGCCGCATGATGGGCTCGGTCTGCAAAGATTGCGGCTACACCACTTTCCCGCCTCGTGCCGATTGCCCACAGGGTTTGTCGGGAAACTTCGAATTCAAGGAATACAGCGGCAAGGGCAAGGTCTTCACTCACACCACCATCTCAGCGGCGCCAACGGGCTTTGAAGACGTTGCCCCATACACTATAGTAGTCGTGGAGTTGGACGAGGGGGGAAGACTCATGGCGTGGGCGGGCGATACGGTCCCGGCAAAAGAGCTGAAGATTGGAATCCCCGTCCAGGTGGTGCCCCGGATTTTCGAGGACAGTCCCGAGATCAAGCTCTACTACACCGTCGAAAAACCGGGTGCGACATGGAAGAAAGCGCCGGCACCGCATCTGGGATAGACGCCATTTTCTTTTTCTCCTTGCCCGCGAGACGTTATAACCGTAACGGACCATCGGATGTATTAAGGAGAGAGCCTACTTGGTACAGACCGAATTCGCTCGAATTCTTGCCGATCCACTGGAATTAAGCCGCCAGTGGTCCAGGGAAGGGCGCAAGGTCATCGGCTGCCTGGACAGTTACATCCCCGAAGAGTTCATCCATGCGGCAGGGATGATCCCGTTGCGCATCCTGGGCTCTACCGGAAACGTCACACTTGCAGATTCCTACCTTCCCGTTTTCGCCGGCAAGCTGGCTCGCAGCATCCTGGAGCAGGGCCTGCGAGGGGACCTCGTCCACCTGGCGGGAGTAGCCGTCTCGAACAGCAGCGATGCGGTGCGGATGCTCTATGATCTGTGGGGCCGCCATATCCCGCAGCAGCGAGCCTTCTTGATCGATGTTCCCGCCATCCTCGAAGGAGAAACCAACCACCGCGTTTTTCGCCAAGCGATGCTGGATTTCAAAGATGAGCTGGAGAAGTTTACGGGCAAAACTCTGGAGTCAGCCGCACTGCGCCGCAGCATCGCCGTCTTCAACGAGAACCGCAAGCTGTTGAAGGAAATGGCTTCTCTCCTGAGCGCATCGCCGCCGCGACTCAGCGCCGAGACCTACCTTGACGCGATTCTCAGCGGATTCGTGCTTACCAAGGAGCAGCACAACGATCTGCTGCGGCAACTCCTCGAATCTTCCAGCGGCAAAACTTCAGAGAACACAGAAAAGCTCGTTCCGCTCCATGTTTCGGGTCCCATCCTGGTGGATCGCTCCTTTTTGCCCTTGGTGCGGAAATGCGGCGCTACCTTGGCCTCTGAGGATCTGGGAACCGGGAGCCGCTATTTTTGGGATGAGGTGGATGAGGTGGGAGACCCGGTGGAGGCCATTGTCGAGCGGTACTGGAACAAGATTACGGAATCGTACAAGACCCCCATGGAACGCCGTTGGCTGCACTTGCTGAACCAGATCGAGCGCAGTAGGGCGGCAGGTGTGATTTTCGTGATCGAGAAATACTCCGATGAAGACCAGTACGATTATCCCGTCTGGAGAGATCGCCTGCGCTCCCGGGGCATCCCTTCCTTGCTGCTGGATTCGGAACTGGTTTTGGAGAGCGAGCAGGTGCGCACGCGCGTCCAAACCTTTGTTGAGATCGTGAAGGGAGGGGCCTTCTCATGACGTCCGCCGCTCCGAAAAAGAAGGGGAGGGCTTTGAATTCCTCCTACGAGGCCGCCATCGTCCTCAAAGACTACTGGGAGGGCGCTGCCCGTCACCGGGTCGAGGGCCGCCCCGTCGCATGGGTATCGGGCAACGTCCCCATCGAGATCTTTTGGGCGCTGGGCATCTATCCCGTTTATCCGGAAAACTACTCGGCCGTTTGCGCCTCCATCCAGCGCGCTCAGGAGTTCTGCGAGACCGCGGAGGAAAAGGGATATTCAATCGATTTGTGCTCCTATAGCCGCGTCAATTTGGGAATTGTGCTAGGCAAGGGCGTCGACGATCCCACGCTTCCTTACGGCGGAATTCCCCGCCCTGACATGCTGGTCACGACTCGGATCCCCTGTCTCCCCCAAGTCAAGTGGTGGGAGGTCGTGCGCGAGCACTTCGACATTCCCATGTTTGTCGTCGACGCCACGATGGTGGAGCTGCCGGTCAGCGAATCGCAGCGCCAGCACTACCTTGGTCAGATCCGGGAACTCATTCCTTTCCTCGAGCAAAAGCTCGCTGTTCGCTTTCACGAGGACACTTTCATAGAAACCCTGAGACTTTCAGATCGGGCGGCGGAATTATGGCTTGACATCATGGATCTCCGCGCTGCCGTGCCTAGCCCGGTGGGAAGCCGTGAAATGTGCGGCAACGTTTTCCCCCTGGTGGCCATGCTTGGGAACCCAAAGACAATCGATTTTTTTTCCCACCTTCGCGACGAGGCCCAACAGTGCGTCCAGGAGGGAAAAGGGGCCGTGGAAAACGAGCGCATCCGGCTCGGCTGGGACAACATTCCCATGTGGTACAATCTGAAATTCTTCAGCGACGTGGAAGATCGAAACGCGATTTTTACCTACGAGACCTACCTGCGCTACGTCTGGGGAGGCCGCATGGATTTAAACGACCCCTGGACGGCCTTTGCCAACAAGCACCTGGATGTCTGGCTCAACTACAGTATTAACCAGCGGATCAAGACCCTTCTCAGCGACGTGGTAAAGTTCAAACTGGACGGCTTTGTGTTCCATCAAAACCGCAGTTGCAAACGCTTCTCCATGGGCCAGCGAGACCTCTCCCAGGTGATGCAGGAAAAGATCGGCGTCCCAAGCCTGTTTATCGAGTCCGATATGGCGGACCCGCGGGCCTACGCGGAAGCCCCAACCCGCGTAAAAATGGAGACCTTCCTGGAAATGCTTGAGGCAAAGAAGCACTAATCAGAGCCGCAACCGAAACTCGGACGCGGAATTCACCACAGAGGCGCCGAGCACGCAGAGGAATCCCTTGATTAAAAAATTTTCCGAACTCTGTATCCTCTGTGTCTCTGCGGTGAGTTCTCTTCTTTTGCAAGGAAAGAAGCACTGATGATCTACGCCGGTATCGACGCAGGATCAAATACCATTAAAGCCGTGATCTTGGGAGACGACGGCATCGTTTCCTATCACGTGATCAAGACGGGGATGGGCGGGGATGAGCAGGCCTACCTTTGCCTTGACGAAGCGTGCGCTAAAGCGCGGGTCGGGCGCGAGGATATCGCGTGCATCTACGGCACCGGCTACGGCAGAGAATATCTAAGCTTTCCGCAGGGGCGCAGGAGTGAAATCATATGCCACGGAGCCGGCGTGCACTGGATTATGCCCGACGTGCGCACGATCATTTTGGGTACTGCCTGACGTGCGCACCATTATTGACATCGGCGGCCAGGACAGCAAGGGAATTCGCCTCAATGACTGGGGGGAAGTGGAAAACTTCAACATGAACGATAAGTGCGCAGCAGGAACCGGCCGCTTTCTCGAGACCATGGCCAACGCCCTGCAGGTCCCGCTTGAAGAGCTTGGCCGGTGTGCCTTGCGCGCGCCCGAAGCCGTGCGGGTGAGCAGCACCTGCACGGTCTTCGCCGAGAGCGAGGTGGTCTCTCATATCGCCCGGGGAAAAAAGAAAGACGAGATCCTCCTGGGGGTTTGCCAGTCCATTGTTGATCGAATCGCCGCCATGGTGAAAGGCATCGGGGTGAAACCCCCAGTCGCCATGACCGGCGGAGTGGCCAAGAACCCCGCCGTTGTCAAGCTCATGGGAGAACGGCTGGGTCTGCCTGTATTCCTCCCGCCCGAACCACAGATTACCGGAGCTCTGGGAGCGGCACTGATCGCCCGCCACGACACCCTGGCTAGCCAGAGCCCGTTTCCAGCACTGAGCAGATAGGAAGACAAAAATATCTTTCAAGATCTTTGGCCCCAGAGAGTCGAATAAAAGATGACTGGATCGCTTTCATGAACGTGATCCTTAGGAATTAAGGGCAGGAATTGAAGGCTGTTGACAGAATGTTGCGCGTAATGCTATGCGGCGAAAGGAGAAGTCAAAAAAACTCATCAGAAAACAGCACACACCTGGGGCTTGCCAAATAGTGGCTCTTTTTTCGGACTTCCTAACTCGACAAGGAGAAGTTCAATGAACACAGATCGATGGATGAAATGCACGCTGGCTGTCAGCTTTCTGATGCTCAGCCTCGTATCAACGGTCGTTGCCGCCGAGAAGGCATTTTACGAGGGCAAGACGGTAACCGTTCTAATCAACTACGCCGCCGGAGGACCCACGGATGTGGAGGGACGAATCATCGCGAAACATCTGGCAAAACATATACCCGGGCGCCCCGCGGTGATTGTCCAGAATATGGGCGGCGCCGGCGGGGTCACGGCGACGAATTATCTTGGCGAGGTTGCCAAACCCGATGGCCTGGCCGTTGGCTACTTCACCGGCGCTCTCTTTCACTTTCAGTTAAGAGAAGGAACGCGCGTGGAGGCGTCGAAATATCCCTTCATCGCTGGCGTTGAGAGCGTCGCCGTCTCGTACATCCGATCGGACGTGCCTCCCGGCATCAAACGGCCTGAGGATTTGATCAAAGCGCACCGTTTTAAGGCGGGAGGTTTGGCCACCGGCAGCTCCAAAGACGTGCGTTTTCGGCTTTCTTTTGATCTTCTGGGGCTGCAGTACGACTATGTTACCGGTTACAACAGTAGTTCCGTCGCCAGGCTGGCGGTACAGCGGAACGAAGTTCAATATCACGATGAGACAGTGCCCGGCTATCGCACGCAGGTGGAACCTCAGATGGTAAAGACCGGCATGGTCACGCCGTTGTATTACACAGACCTCGTGACTCCGGACGGGGACGTGAACAGTAGCGCGGACGTTCCTGAACTTCTGTCTTTCACGCAATTCTATCGAAAGGTACTCGGTAAGTCGCCGTCGAGCATCAAGTACGAGGCGTTGAAGGCGGCGAACATGTCCAGCACGAATATGCAACGTACAATTTTGCTTTCACCCGGTTCTCCCGCCGCAGCCACAGCCGCGATGCGAGAAGCGGTTGAGCGGCTGGCTAAGGACGAAGATTTTCTCGCAGAGTCGATGAAGGTCATGCGCTTCCAGCCGAGATTCCAGATAGGTGAGGAAGGCATCAAGCTCTATCAGCAGATCACCCAGATTTCGCCGGAGACCGTCACTTTTCTAAAAGATTTTATCGCGCAGTATAAATAGCCGGCTACTTCACCGGCCTAAATTTCGGCAGCGTGTAGTCTGGAAAGTCCTCGAAGACCACTTCCACCGGCATGCCGATCTTGACCTCTTCGGGCGCGCAGCCGACGATGTTGGTGACCAGGCGACCGCCTTCTTGCAGATCGACCAGCGACACGTTGTAGGGAATCTTGTCCTGATAGGTCGGGTGCCAGGAGCGATGGTAAGCGATTTGGGAATAGACCGTGCCTTTGCCGCTCAGCGCGACCCATTCGTACTCCGTCGCCAGGCAATGCGGACAGAACGCCTGCGGCGGGAAACCGAAGATTTTCTTGCATGAAGAGCAGCGCTGCGCCGTCAGTTTATGCTCCCGACAGGCGGCCCAAAAGGGTTTGGCTTCCGGTTCGTCCATATAAGGTTCGCCTCGCCGCGTGGGGCGGCCCCGTTCGTCTTTGCTCATAGTGCCCCCAGGATTAACGTTGCATGCATTGCTAAACTGCCGCCATGGCCGCTGACGATACCCACCTGGGCGTTGGCCACTTGGCGCTCCGGTTCCACTTCGTTGCCGCGCAATTGTTTCACCGCTTCGGTAATATGCAACTGCCCTTCGAGATGGGCCTGCGACAACAACCCACCGTGGGTGTTCAGCGGCAACTGGCCGCCGATGGTGATCCGGCCGTTTTTGACAAAATCTTTGCCTTCACCCTTTTTGCAAAAGCCATAGTCTTCGAGAGTGATAAGCGACGTGATCGTGAAACAGTCGTAGATCTGGGCGAAGTTCATGTCTTTCGGGCCTAGACCGCTCATCTTGTACGCCATCTCAGAAGACTTTTTTCCGCCCAGCGTGGTTAGCGTCGGCGCGTCCAGAAGGCTGAAATGCGGATGATGCTGGCCCATGCCCAAGATCGCTACCGGCTTCTTGGGAAAGTCGCGGGCGCGTTCGGCGCTCGTCACTAACACCGCGCCGCCACCGTCCGACTCGAGAGAACAATCGAGCAACCGTAACGGCGCCACGATCATGCGCGAGGTCTGGTGATCTTCCAGAGTGATCGGTTTACGCATGGTCGCGTTCTTGTTCAGGCTCGCGTGCTTGCGCGTGGAGATCGCGATCTCGGCCAGATCCTCGCTTCTGGTGCCGAACTCATACATATGGCGCGACGCCGCAAAGGCGTGGCCGCCGGCCGCCGCGAAGTGGCCCCACGGTTCTTCCCAATGCTCGTCGCCGCGTCGGATCGGATGACCGGGTGTCGGATCGGCAGTCGAGCGCTTGCGGGCGTGGACGCAGACGACCGTGGTCGCCATGCCGGCGTTAATCGCCATCACCGCATGCTGCACCATGGCGATCGGCGTCGCCCCGCCGAGCGCGAGGTCTGTTGCAAACAGCGGATTGATCCCCGCCATATGGGCCAGTTTTACGGCGTAGCTCCGGTGCGAATCGTTCAACGGTTGGTTGGTTAGTAGGCCGTAAACTTGCGAGTTTTTGATTGCCGCATCGTCGAGGCATGCTTTGATAGCCTCGAGGTGGAGCGAGTTTGTCGTCGCGTCGGGACGCTTTCCAACGACCGTCTCGCCGATGCCGACAATACAATATTTCCCGCTGATATTTGCCATAGATTTTCTCCTTCACACGCTCGATGACGCCACTCGTCGATCGGCTTGACGCGGCTAACTCCAGCTAATTTTTCGCTGATCTTACTCGTGAGCTCAATTCACTGTCAAGGCACGTTGCGCCAGAGTGATATAAGGAGCCGTATGCTGGTGGTGCTTTGCTCGTTGCTTTTTCGTCTCGCCTCTCGATCGACACAGTCTCATTGGTTTTCCTCAAACTCTGAGAAATTCGACCTAAAAAGAACGGGCAAAGAGGAGCTTTTCTGTGAAGAAGAGACGCTCTTCCTCTGCAGTCGTCAGCTAAAAATCTGCGGGCTAGAGCTGAATGCTTCGATCATTGGTTTGACCGCCCCAACTGCTGTCTGTAAAGTAAAGATTTTAAGAGACGACTCTTGATTTGTGGACTTTCATGAACTCGATCCTTCGGCCTTCCTTGAAACCGTATCCGGAAATTTCTCTCCCCGACGTGCTTACTGAGAGTGCCAAGCGTTTCCAGGACAAGATCGCGGCCGTTCACGGGGATCGAGCAGTAACGTTCGGGGAGCTGAATCTGCG
>JACPFE010000029.1 GCA_016183145.1 Deltaproteobacteria bacterium
GATGAAGCAGCGAAAAGCCCCGTAAATAAAACCAAAACAGCCAAAAGCCTGTATGTTTTCATGTTAAGATGCCTCCGCTTTGTCACACGCTTTGTCTGCCGCATTCGTATCCCTGTGACTTTTAAATCAACTGTGCGTCCGCACCAACCCGGGCGGGAACTTGTTCAAGCAGCGCGGGCCTTTTTCTTCGATAGCGAAGAAGTCGCCGAGAAACAACCCCCGAGTATGTTGCTTGTCCACGATGTGCATCTGTAGCGTAAAGACATGGCCGACTTGGTAGGCCAATTTGCCGTCGGGCCCAAACAGATATCGGTCCTCGGCGCTCTGCACCCGGTCGAAGCCAATTTGCGGCTCATGGCGCGGATTGGCGCCGAGCATGCCCTGGAGAAAGCCGCCGTAGAATTCGTAATCGGTGTCGAGGATAAATTTCATCGCGGCAATGGAGTCGGCGCTGCTCTTGCCAGCGTGAAGCGTCGGCACGAGACGTTTGTAACCTTCCATCGCGATCTCGAACATCTCCAGGTATTCAGCCGTCGGCTCGCCGGTCACCACCGGTTTGCCCGTCTGCGCTTCATAGCCGTTGTAGAAAATGCCCAGCTCGTTGTTAATAATGTCGCGCGCGCCGATCACTCGCTCCACTGGCCGCGGGCGCTGGTCGTTGATGTCGGGGTCGAGCATGGAGCAGGAGCCTAACTGAATCATACCCATCTCGCCGCCGGCTTTGAGCACGGCTTCGTGGACGATGCCGAAGACCTCGCCTTCGGTCATGCCGGGCCGCACTCGCTCCTGCAGCGCGCGAATGCCGACATCGCCCAACTCCGCTGACTTCTCCAGCGCGTCAATTTCCTCCGCGCTTTTTAGCAGCCGCATGGCGATGAACTCCTCGGTGACGAAAACCAATTCGGCCTCCGGCAGATTGGCGGTAAAGTACTCCCAGTGGTTTTTCGGTATCGAGGTGTAGGGGTCGTACTCGACGATGCCGACTCGCCCCCACTCGTAGCCGCGCTCCTTAATTTCATGGACGATGGCCGCGAGCACGCTCGGTTTGCCGACGATAACGTTACGCACGGCGGTCCGCGCCAGCATGGCCCCGGCCAGAGAATGGCCGGGGCGCGTGACCACCGCGGGATCGCCTTCCTTCGGGAAAAAGCAGTAGTTGGCCATCTCCGCCTTGCCCATCATGTTGGTGACGTAGCGGAAGTTAAACCACAACCGCCCGTATGCCCCCGACCCGCCGATGATCAGCAGGCAATCGAGATTCCTTTCGCTCATCATCCTGCGGATGTTCTGGTAGCGCCGCTCATACTCCGCGCGGGAAAACCGGGGATAGGGAAAACGCTTATGCAGGCGCTCGAGTTCCGCCTCGCTTAGCAACATGGTTTCAACTTAATTCCCGACCAGAGGCCGGGTAGTGGTTCAGATTGGTTTCAACGCCGCATCGACGTAGGGGCAGGCCGGAGCCTGCCCTGAGTTTATCGAATGGGTGCCTGCCCTCCGAACGGGCAACCACATAGGGTTGCCCCTACAAAATTTGGCAAAACTGAACCACTACCAGAGGCCGTACAACCTTGCACAGTTGTGGAGCATTGATTAAACCCATCACTCCAATCTTACTTCTTGATCCCCAACTCTTTCTGCACTTCTCGAATGATGCTGAAGTCGGCGACTTCAGAATTCGCCACCGGCCGCTCGATCTTCATCGCTTCCCTGCCCTGATCGATGACCAGCTTGAGCCCGCTTTCCGAAATGCCGCCATCTTCGCTGAAAATTTTCCAGGTCGAATCGTAGGTCGCCACCGCGCTCTCGCGATCGACCTTGTTCCAGTCCATCATCGTCTGGATCGTCCCTTCACGATTCGCGCGCACGAATCGATTGGCGCGGAGCAAGGCTCGCACCATGCGCTTCACCTCGTCGGGCTTCTCCTTGAGTTTTTTGAGATGGGTCCCCAGTCCGGTGAACGGCAGTTTAAAATGCTCGTGGAAGCGGGACAGGATTCGGTAGCCATGCCTCTGGGCGTCGGTATCTGTCGGCGGGGAAAGCACGGCGACATCGACGATCCCTTCCCGCAAAGCGGCGTAGCGCGCCCGCTCGACGCCGAGGGGAATGATTTTCAGTTCCTTTTCCGGATCGACCCCGCCCTGTTTCATCATCATCCGCGCCGCCACGTCGGATGTCGCGCCGAAGGTGCTGACGGCGAGGGTCCTGCCCTTCAAGTCGCGAATCGATTTGTACTCGGGCCGCGCAATCAGCAAGTGCGTCGAGCTGTCCATGAAACTCGCCACCACTTTCATCGGCATGCCGCGCAGCGCGCCGCGCACCACCGAGGCAAAGACCATGGTGAAATCGATATCGCCCGTACTGAGCGCCGTAATCGAAACGTTAGCGTTCATGCGGATCAATTCCAAATCCAGACCTTCGTCGCGGAACATGCCGCGCTTGAGGGCCAAACCGGCGGTTAGAAACGATACGTCGATGGAGGATATCGACATGCGCACTTTGTCAGCGGCCTCACCTACAACCCCACCCATCGCGATCGTAATCGCGAGAGCAACAATCCCCACCAATTTTCGATTTTGGATACTTCGACGGATCTCAGTACAGGTTTTCGATTTTAGATTAGCGGCCTGAGAATCCAAGAAGCGTAGCCCCAAGTCTTTTTTCATCTGTCTTTCTCCCTCAATCCAAAATCCAAAACTTGTCCTGAACGAACGTGAAGGATCTTGCTTCATTTGATCACCTTATCCGCCCGCACCAACACGTTCAACGGAATCGTTAGGCCGATCTGCTTGACGTCGTTCAGGTTGATAACAACCTCAAATTTCCTCGGCCGCTCAACACTAAGCTCACAGAATTCTTTCATGATGCCTGGCTTACGAGCATTTGATTACGTTCGCTTGACCGAAACTTTGCGCTCCGCCATAATGACAGCATTCTGGAGGAACAGATGGCCACCTTGAATATCAAGAAAATGCCGGATCGGCTTTACCGAAAGCTTCAGGCGCGGGCAAACAGAGAACATCGATCTGTTGACCAAGAGGTTATTCATATCCTTAGTCTCGCGACAGAGGATGCGACATCCTTCTCTATCCTGGAGCTCCAAGGTCTGGGCAAAGAAGCCTGGAGTAAGGTTGACGCCAGCAAACATGTGAGCAAGGAACGACGCGGGTGGGATTGATCGAGGATCTTAGACCCGGACCGGTCGCCCTTGATACTCAGGTTTTCATCTACTTCATCGAGGAAGATAAACAGTTCCTCCCGCTTGTGAAACCTCTGTTTGAAGCTATCGATCAAGCCACACTCCTTGGCGCGACATCCGGTCTTACGTTGATGGAGGTTCTCGTCGTGCCCTATCGAACCGGCAATTTTTCACTTGCCGATCGCTATGAGTCGTTATTGACAAGAAGCCGGGGCCTTCGTTTTATCGATGTTGACCGCCCGCTTCTCAAAACCGCGGCGTGGGTTCGAGCAGCCTTTAGACTAAAGCCACCCGACGCCATTCAGGTAGCCGCCGCCATGGTTGCGAAGTGCCAGGCCTTTCTGACGAACGACAGAAGAATTCCCTCCATGCCGGGATTGAAAGTGGTCCAACTCAAAAACTATTTGCCGCCCACAAGAATCACACGGAGCTAAAGCTTTCGACTCTTAATCGGCAATCACTCCATTTTCGATTTTGGATTGTCTGAAGAAAAGTCCAACCATCGTATGCGAGATCTTTTATTCATGGTCTTTTCCTCCAATCCAAAATCGGCAATCTAAAATCCAAAATGTCATTTTATGACTTTGTTCGCCCGCACCAGCACGTTGGGCGGAATCGTCAGGCCGATCTGCTTGGCCGCTTTCAGATTGATGACGAACTCGAATTTCATCGGCTGCTCAACGGGAAGATCTGCGGGCTTGGTGCCTTTCAGAATTTTGTCGATATAGACGGCCGCCCGGCGGAAGTTATCGGAAGAGTCAGATCCATAAGCCATGAGGCCGCCAACTTCCGGAACCTTGGTGTTACCGTACATCGCCGGTAGGCGGTGTTTCGCTGCTAGCTCCACGATTGGTATCCGAAGATCCCGGCTTAGAATGGGGTCCGGCATGGTCAGGAGACCGTGCGGCCTCGACCGCAGCGCCGCTTCAAATTCACTCTGCAAATCAGTCGGAGTCCGCAGTACCACCCATCTTAGTTGGAGCCGTAGCGCAGACGCGGCGACCTCCACTTCCTTCCTTGCCGGGACACCTCGTGATGCTTCAGTCGAAAGCACAGCTACGCGAGAGAGGCCGGGAACAGTTTCCTTCAGCAGTTCTAGTCGTTTCCCGCTTAACTCCGGCGAAAGGATCGAGAGCCCCGTAATGTTCCCGCCCGGCCGAGCGAGGCTGGCCACGAATCCTTGGGCAACCGGATCACCACTTACCACCATGACAATGGGGATGGTTTTGGTGGCTTCCTTCGCAGCGCGGATCGGGGACCCAGAATGGGTAGCGATCAAGTCAACCTTGAGACGGACCAGCTCCGCGGCAAGTTCGGGGAGCCGCTCGGCTTTTCCCTCCGCATATCGGTATTCAATCGCGAGGTTCTGTCCTTCAAACCAGCCAAGATCACGCAGCCCTTTCCGAAACAGCCCGATGAGCCGCAAAACCTCCGGGGTTGGCGAGGAGATCTCCAACCAACCTATCCGATGGACTTTCTTCGGCTGCTGCGCCTCGGCGGCGCCGCCCACAATCACCGCCACGACGATTAGAAGAATTGAAAAAAGATTATTCATCGCTACCCCCCCCCCTCGCAAAGTGCTGAGTGACGAGTCCTGAGTGCTGAGTCTTGAATGCTCGGGACTCCATTCTCAGTCTTCATAACTCAGCACTCGTTACTCAGTAC
>JACPFE010000500.1 GCA_016183145.1 Deltaproteobacteria bacterium
GCTGCGTGGAGGAACATTGATGATTGAGAGCATTCCGACGACTCGGATGGACGATCCGATGGTTCCCGTGCCCATCCCCAATTTTGATTGTGCCATTGCGAATCCAAGCGGATCGGTGCTAGAAAAACTCACAGCAAACGCGCGCCGCCAGCGGGAGAATTCTTATGCGCCAACGAACCGACTATCCGATATTTTCCGATCAAGAGATCGAGAGACGCCACAAGGCCGTTTACAACCTGATGGAGCAAGAAGGTATCGACGCGCTGCTCGTTTACGGCAGCGGCCGCTACGCCTCGGACATCTATTGGCTGAGCGACTGGCCGAGCAGCCGGGAAGCCTACTTGCTGATGCAAACCGGCAAGGAGCCGGTGATTTTGATGCAGCTTTTCAATCATTATCCGATGGCGCGGGTGATGTCGTGGATCAAGGATGTGCGCTGGGCCGGCGCGAACACGACCAACAGCGTCGTTGAGCTGATCCGCGAGCGCGGCTTGGAATCGAAGAAGATCGGCTTGGTCGGGGCGATCTCCTATCAGGTCTACAACCGGCTCCGGGAAAAATATCCCAACGCGTCGTTCGTCGACGTGGGCGGCAAGCTGCGCATGATGCGGACGGTGAAAAGCGCGGAGGAAATCGAGCGCATTCGCTTCGCT
Organism: Deltaproteobacteria bacterium; assembly: GCA_016183145.1. GTDB lineage: Bacteria > Desulfobacterota > Binatia > UBA9968 > UBA9968 > JACPFE01. The sequence goes on from JACPFE010000500.1 coordinate 654, forward strand.
TCGAAATTGACCGATCAGTCGATTGAAGCGCTCGCCGAAGGTTTGAAAGAAGGGATGCGCGAAGACGAGATTCCGGCGCTCATCGAGCCGGTTTATCTCAAGCAAGGCGGTTACGCGGGCATACACTTCATGAGCAGCATGCCGATGCGCGAGCCCGACTTCGCGGTGCCGTCGCAGTTCCAGTCGCACCGCAAGCTGAAAAAGGGCGATTGCTTGATCACGGAAATCAGCGGCGCCTACTCCGGCTACAGCGGGCAAATTCACCGGACCTTTTCCATCGGCGAAGGGCCGACGCCGCAGTGGCAAAAGATGCATGATGCGGCAAAGGAAGCTTTCGAAGTTCTCTCCAAGGTCATCAAGGACGGCGCGACCACGACGGAGGCTGAAGAGGCGGCGGAGATCATTCACCAACGCGGCTACAGCACCTACGACGATTTGGTCCACGGCGTGAACCAGTATCCGCCGATCTTCCAAACCAAGACGCGCAAGCGTCACGATTCCAAAGAAATGCTCTTTCGCGAGAACATGGTGATCGTCATCCAGCCCAACCTCATGACCTACGACGAAAAAATGGGCCTGCAATTCGGCGAGACCTTGGTGGTGAAGAAAAGCGGCTGCGAAAGTTTGAACGCGTATCCGAGGGAGTGGATCATCTGCCGTGGTTAACGTAACGCTTCTCCGAGCTACTGTAGTGTCTCAAAAGTCCGGTCACATAATCGGGCGGCATTCTGTTGTCATTCCCGCGCAAGCGGGAATCCAGCGGTGCTTCGAAGTCCTGGATTCCGGCTCGCCCCCCGCTTTCGCGGGAGTTGGCCGGAATGACGGTCGGGTTAGTACCTGAACTTAACAGACAATGCGTTAAATGATCGAGAAAATTTTCACGCCGCTCAGAGACCTGTTCTACGGCTGGCGGATGGTGGCGGTCGGTTGCGCTATCCGCATGCTCGGCGGCGGGTTTCATCTTTTCGGCTTCACGATCTTTTTTTTGCCGATCACCAATGAGCTGGGACTGAGCCGCGCGGCGACTTCATTGGTTTTTTCTCTGGCCCGGGCCGAAGGCGCCATCGAAGGTCCGCTGGCCGGCTATTTGATCGACCGTCTCGGGCCGCGCCCGATGATGGTCGCGGGGGTGTTGTTATCCGGCCTCGGCTACATGTTGCTTTCGGGGGTCAATAGTTATTACGCGCTGCTCGTCGTCTATCTCGGCGTGATTTCGCTGTCCTTTTCCGCCGGCTTCATGCACTCGCCGATGGTCCTCGCCAACAGTTGGTTCATCCGTCGCCGGGCCCTGGCCATGACGCTGATTAGCGCCTCGGTCGGCCTCGGCGGAACAATTATCACGCCGCTGTTGGCAATCAGCGTGCAAACCTGGGGTTGGCGCCAGAGCGCTTTTTTGGCCGGCCTGGGATTGATCTTGTTCGGCATCCCGGTGGCGCTGGCGGCAAAACGCTCGACCGAAAGCATGGGGCTGCAACCGGATGGCGTGCCGGTGAAGGGCGATCACATGGCGAATCAGACGGCCAGACCCGCACAAGCGGCCACGGAATTTGATCTCTGGCAAGCGATGAAGACCGGCGCTTTTTGGATGATTATCCTCGCCACCACGACGCGCGTCGCAGTATACAATGCCATTACGGTCCACTTCGTTCCGATCATGGTTTGGAAAGGGGTCTCCGAAGCGCGCGCCGCCGCCATGCTGGCGTTCATGGCGCTGATGAGTTTGCCGTGCCATCTGCTCATCGGCTGGATCGCCGACTCGGTGAGCAAGCCACGACTGATGGGAATCTGCATGGTCATCGGCGCCGGCGCGGTCACGCTGCTGGCCTACGGCGACGGAGAATGGTCCCTGTGGGCATTCACGATGCTCTTTACGGTCGTGGAAGCGATTTTTCCCGTGGGCTGGGCGACCGTCGGCGACTTCTTCGGCCGCAAGTCATTCGCCACCATTCGCGGCACCATGAGTTTCTTTTACCTCTGGGGTCCAGCGCTCGGTCCCGTGGTCACCGGGGCGGTTTACGATCGTTATCAAAGCTATGCGCCCATGATGTCCGCCTTCATCGTCCTTTCCTTGGTCGCGGGATGTCTTTACGCCTTGCTCGGCAGGCCATCGTTGCCCGCTGCCAAAGCGTAAGTCCTCGGTGAAGGTGTGATCCTAATTTTCAAGCGACGGCTCGCGGAACTTTACTACGGCTGGTGGATGGTGGCAGTCTGCTGCGTGATCCGCGTGCTTGGCGGCGGCCTGCACGCCTATGGCTTCACCGTTTTTTTTCTGCCCGTGACCCAGGAATTAGGCCTCACGCGCGCCGCCACCTCGTTGGTCTTTTCGCTCGCCCGCGCGCAGGGCGCCATCGAAGGCCCGCTCGCCGGTTACTGCATCGACCGCTACGGGCCCCGCCCGGTGATCACCATCGCGGTGCTTCTTGCCGGCATCGGCTATGTGATGCTCGCGGGCGTCACCAGTTACGCCGCCTTGCTCATCGTGTATATGGGCGTGATTTCACTCTCATACCAGGCCGGCTTCATGGACGCGACGATGGCGGTGGCGAATACTTGGTTCATCCGCCGGCGCGTCCTGGCGATGTCTTTCACCAGCGGCTCCATCGCCCTGGGCGGCACGCTTGTCACACCCATCCTCGCATACGGCGTGCTTACTTGGGGTTGGCGCCCGGCCGCCCTCGGAGCCGGACTGGTCTTTCTTCTAGGCGGCCTGCCGCTCGCCTTCTTGATCCGCCGCTCGCCCGAGAGCATGGGATTAGCGCCGGATGGCGCGACAAGTGCCATATCCGACGGCGCGCCAAGTCCGGCATCGACACGCGAGACGGCGCCCGAACGCGACCCCTCGACTCGGGCCATGGCCAAGGGCCACTCGCTCGGGATTCCGCCTGAAAATCGAGGGGTCGTCCTGAGCGAGCGAAGCGAGTCGAAGGGCGACGGAAGTGGTGCCCCGGGCTTGCCCGGGGAGCTCCACTTTTCCCTGCGTGAAACACTGCGCATGCATCAGTTTTGGCTGCTTACGCTGGCGACCACGCTCAGAGTCATCTGCATCAGCGCCGTGCTCGTGCATTTCGTGCCGATTCTGGTGTGGAAAGGATTCACCCAGCAACAAGCCGCGTTTTACCTCGGCTTCCTCGCTTTCTTCGGCATGCCGATACATTTGCTGATCGGTTGGATCGGCGACCGAGTGTCGAAGCCCCGCCTGATGGCGAGCTGCATGATGATCGCAAGCGCCTCATTGTTTCTGCTATTTTTTGGAACGGAAAAATGGCAGCTCTGGATCGCCCTCGCTTCGTTGACGGTGCTTGAAGGGTTATTTTCCGTAACCTGGGCGACGGTCGGCGATTTTTTCGGCCGCAACCACTTCGCCAAGGTGCGCGGCGCCATGAGCTTCCTCTATACCTGGGGAAGCGTGCTCGGACCGGTGATGGCCGGCGCGATTTATGATAGCACCCAGAACTATTTCCATCTCTCGTGGGTTCTTGTGGGCCTGTGCTGGGTCACGGCAATCTTATACATCGTGCTTGTGGCGCCCCAGAGCCGGCTGAGCGATGGTTGACGCTATGCACGCGATTCCTACGAACGGTTGGAGATCCGCTCTCCAACGGTGGATACCGGTCTTTCTCTGGGCGGGTTTGATTTTCTATTTTTCGACGGAGAGCTTTTCCTTCTCCAACACCGAGGGATTCTTCTCTGACTGGCTCTTTTGGTTCTTACCTGAAATCTCGCCCGCGCAATTCATGGCGCTCCATCTTGTCTCGCGCAAAGCCGCCCACTGGTTCGAATACTTCGTTCTTGGAATCCTTCTTCTGCGCGCGCAGCGGCACCGCGACGAATCAAAACTCTCTTTGGCGACGATCGCATGGACTTTGGCTTTAGTGCTCGCCTATGCCGCCAGCGACGAGTATCATCAATCCTGGGTGCTGGAAAGAACCGCCAGCGCCGTCGATGTAGCAATTGATACGTTCGGGGGAATTTGTGGTGTTTTTTGGATCTGTCTTTCTCGCAAACGGAGCACGGGCGCTTAAAACAACGCCGAGAAACTTGACAACGCCGGGTTAAATCGCAACCATAGGCAAGAATGTCGCCGTTAAGCCATTCGAAACCGCCGTGCCGGCTGGTTTTCAACCGCACGCGATCGGTTTTTCTCTTGCTTCTCGCGTCTATCGGGTCCGCCTGTTCAACCCCGGATAGCCGTCCCGTTCCGGTTCTATCGCCCCTGCCTTTCCAGAACCCGGCGGGCGCCCCTGCGCCTTTGCGCGCGCCTTCGGCGATGGAAGCCATGAGCCGGGGCATCGCCGCCGTGACCCCGCCCGGCGCGGCGCTGAAAGACGTCTACTATGAATTTGACAGCACCGAACTGACGGTGAGCGCCCAAGAAATTCTCAAGCAAAACGCCGACTGGATGAAAAACAATCCAAAATCGCGCGTTGAGGTCGAGGGCCACTGCGACGACCTCGGCTCGAACGAATACAACCTCGCTTTGGGCGCCAAACGCGCCCAGAGCGCCAAAGACTTTCTCGTCCGCCAAGGCATCGCGCCGGAGCGCCTGGTCACCATCAGCTACGGCAAAGAAGCTCCCGCTTGCTTGGAGCAGACCGAAGAATGCCGCGTCAAAAACCGCCGCGCGAGGTTTGTGATTTTCACCGAGTTGCCGACCTCCTGAGCTATCACCTCTTTAATTTATTTCGCCACGAAGGACCCAGTGCGGCAGAGCCGCAACCGAATGAGCGAAGATAGTTTGCACCACGAAGTGGGCCATGATCTTACGCTCGCCCGCCGAGAATGAAAATGGAGGGTTTCCTTCCACATGGTGCCCTCCCCGACTTGTCATTCCCGCGCACGCGGGAATCCAGGTTTGTTGCGCCGAATTAGCCTGGATACCCGCTTTCGCGGGTATGACGGAACCCAGGCGGGCCTCTTGGTTCTCATCCCCAAACGGGTATTTTCAAAGGAGGCACGAAGGACACATTACCTTCACTCATACCCGATCGCCGTGGTGATCGGGGTTGCGGCCGCCTGTTTCGCCGGTCCGAATCCCGCCAGCAGACAGAGTCCGACCGAAGCGACGAGAGAAAAAATGGCAATGCCATAGGGATAGTAAAACTGAAAGGTCCAGCCGGTGAGCATCTTGGTGTTATAAACGACATGGTGATACGACATGATCGTGCCGGCAAAAAGCCCGAGACCGCCTCCCAGAAGCCCCATCCAGCCGGCTTCCAGTACAATCAACCTGCGCACCTGCGCCTGGGTGGCGCCGATGGCGCGCAGGACGCCGATCTCACGGGTGCGATCGAGAATCGACGCCAAGAGCGTATTGATCACGCTGAAAATCGCCACCACTACGGCGACGATCTCCACGGCGTAGTTCACGACGAACGATTGCTCCATGATGCGCACCACCGCGTCGCGCAGCTCTCGATGGGTGCTGACGAAGAGCTGGTACTTTTCGCCGTAATCGTCTTTGATCTTCTGAATCACACTTCCCTGGTCCGCGCCCGGTTCGAGCCACAGATCGAAGGCATCGACGAGCTCGTCGCGCCAGTGTTTTTTGTACAATGCTCGGTCTAAAAGGACGCTGCCGGAGTCCGATGAGTAATCGACGTAGACACCGAGAATCTTGAATCCGATCCGGCCCGTCGGCGTCGCCAGCTCAAGTGTCTCGTTGCGCGCTTTGCCGAACCTGGCCTGAAAGCTTTCGCTGATAATCACCCCTTTGCCTTCGCCCATCTCGTGTAAAACTCTTGCGCCGTCTCCATCAACCATCGGTAGATTGCGCACGAGCGCGGACTCCCGCGCCGAAAACGACTCGATCACGATCGGCTGCCCCTGGTAAGTAGAACGGATCAACCGGTAGAGGTCGATGATCTTGACGCCGGGAATCGTTTGGAACCCGCGCAGCAAATCTTCTTTGAGCGGGACGTTGCGCGGCCCGGCGGTGCGCGCGCCCGAGCTGACGATCAAATCGGCCGTCACCATCTGATCCACCCAGGCGAGCAACGAACCGCGCACGCTGTTGACAAACGCCGCGATGGTGAAGATCGCCGCCAGGCTGATCACCATCGTCGCCACCGTGATGCCGGAACGGGCCGGGTTGCGGCGCAAACTATCCGACGCCAATCGCGTTTCCGCCCACGAAAGGCCTGGAAGCCGCGGTGCGGATCGCCAGAATGATCGAACAGCGAGCTTGACCATCGCCGGACAGAAAAACGCCAGGCCGAGCAGGAACAGCAGCATGCCGCTGACGCCCAGGCTGAAGCGCTCGACGGCGACGGGAAGCGAAGGCGAGAGCGCCAATAATATCGGCGCGACGCCAAAACAGCAGACGCCGAGACGATTCGCCCAAGGATTTCCCGCGCGGGACGCCGGACGCCAGGCCGCCTGGCGCGCGCTTTCCAAAGGGCTGATCCGGATCGCCTCCCAGGCCGGAAACAGAGCCGCCAGGAGGGCGACGGCAACACCGCTGCCGAGAGCCAGAAACAATTCAGTCAAACCGAAAGATCCGGCAGCCAAATCCACCAGTGAGAACAAATTGCCGACCGTTTCCCCCACCGCGACCAGCGCGGCCTGAGCCAATGCCCAGCCGAGCACGCATCCCGCCAGCGCGCCGCTGAGCGCGAGCAGCAAGGCCTCGACGATAATCAACCGCAACAGCTCGCCGCGGCGCATGCCCAGGCAACGCAGCGTGCCAATTTCGCGGCGGCGCTGAATGACGGAAACGGACAGGGTGTTGTAGATCAGGAAGAGACCGACGAAGAGCGCGATCAGGCTAACGAAAAAAAGACCGACGCGGAATGAGACGAGCAACAGTTCGATTTGCTCGCCGCGCTTGCGCGGCCTCTCTACCTCCGCCGCGCCGTTCAGCCGTTCCGTAACCAGCCGTCGAACCGTTTCGATCTCAGCGCCGTCTTCGACGGTTAAATCGACGATGTCGAGTTTCCCTTCTTTGCCGATGGCCCGCTGCGCCACGGGCAAATCCATCAGCGCGAAGCTGCCGCCGAAAACTTTGGCCGCACCCTCCTCCTTGAGCAACACCCGGACGGTGTACGGCTGCTTGCCCCGGCTGGTGAGCAAGGTTATGGTCGCGCCCAGCGGAAGATTAAGCCGGCGCGAAAACGATTCGGTCACGGCGACGGAGTCCGGCCGGGCGATGAAATCGAGCGCCTGCTCCATGGCGAATTCGGCGCCGATAAACTGATGGTCGCGAATGGCGAAATCGGTGAGCAGATCGACGCCGTAAACATACAAGCGCTCGCCCGCAGCGCCGCTCACCGGCAGAAACGCTTCCACCGCCGCCGCCGCGTCGCGCACGCCGGGCGTATCTCTGATCAGCGGGAACAGCGGCTCCGCGATGCCGCTCTCGCCGTTGGAAACTTGCAGCACCGCCTTGCCGGCGATCTGATCGATGGTCGACTGGAAGGATCGCGTCAGCGAGCGGTTGACCACGGCGATGGCGATGATCACGGCCACCCCCATGGCGATTCCGCAAAACGTCAGCAGCGTGCGGGCTCGATGGCGCCGGACATGCCGCCAGGAGATCGTGCGAAGCAATCGCAGGACTGAGCAGGCCGATTTAATCATGAACATTAGGCTCTTGTGTAGGTAACCTGACACGATCAACTTGATTTTCTTCACCACGAAGATCACGAAGGACACGAAGGGTTCGGACATAGGTTATCGAAGACATGGTGTGCTGCGTATTCGAACGGGCAACCACAGGGGGTTGCCCCTACAAAACTGACTGCGGAATTCTTTGCGCTTTCTACGTTTAATTTTTTCCCTTCGTGCTCTTCGTGCCTTCGTGGTGAAAACTATCTTTTCTTTTTTGATTGCGGCTTTGCCGCGTTGGGTCCTTCGTGGTGAATACTCCTCCACACTGAACCAAGAAGACCCAATGTTTGAGAGATGCGACCGCTCCTTGAACTTTGAACCGCGTCTAGCTTTCCCTCTCAACGCGCCCGTCCTTGAGGAGAATTCTCCGCTCGCCGTAGCTCGCGGCCTCCTCATTATGCGTGACCATGACGATGGTGCAGCCGTCGTTTTTGTTGATGTCACGCAACAGGGACAAGACCGCTTCGCCGTTTTTCGAGTCGAGATTTCCGGTGGGCTCGTCCGCCAAGAGTAGCGGCGGGTTAAACGCCAGCGCGCGGGCGACGGCGATTCGCTGAATCTCTCCGCCGGACATCTCCTCCGGCAAGTGATGCTTGCGTGCTTCCAATCCTACTTTCCCGAGGAGCGCCTCCGCCTTGCGGTCCGCCTCGGCTTTCGCCACGCCATCGAGCACAAGCGGCAAAGCCACGTTTTCCAGCGCCGTCAGCGTCGGCAGTAAATTGAAGAACTGAAAGACAAAGCCGATCTTCGTGCGCCGAAACAACGTGACTTCGTCGTCAGCCATCTGCCCGATCAGGCGTCCATCAACCAAAAGATCGCCGCTGCTCGGCCGGTCGAGACCGCCGATCAAGTGCAGCAGCGTGCTCTTGCCTGAGCCGCTTGGCCCCATGATGACGGCGAACGCTCCTTTAGGGATGTCCAGTGTAATACCGTCCAGGGCCGCGATTTCAGATTCGCCTTGCCGGTAGATTTTTCGGACGTCGATGCAGCGGATCATGCGGCGCGGTGATCAGGAAAGGCGGCAGAGGGTCGGAATATCGAGAGGGGCCGGTTCGCCGCCCGTTTGCTGCGCCGCTTCCAGTTTTTGCAGATTGGCCTTTACGGTTTCGGCGAATGGTCCGACGGCGACGCCGAGGTGAATCGGTCCGTAGGGCGCGATCTTTTCCAGCCCCGTACGCCAAAGCTTGAGCGCGCCCGCGGGAACCCCTTGTTGCCACTTGAAGTATCCCGCGGCGATCTGAATGATCCCCTGGTAAAAAAGGCGGTCCTCTCCATGATCTTCCTGCCAGATTTCTTCCAACGTCTCATGGCACTCAAAAAAGAGCCCTTGATTGAATTCGTCGATGCCTTTCTGCAAACGCGGATCGTCTTGGGCTTCCATCACCGAATTATTTAACCCCTGTGATTCTAAACAAAATCCGATCTCACCACGAAGGTCACGAAGGGTTTAGATGCCCCCGATTTCAAACTTTGTGTTCTTTGCACTGCTATAGTTGCGAATTTGCGCAGCTTGCGCAAATTGGCCGGAAGTCGAAAAATCTCGGATTCGGATATTGCTCCCGCCAAGGCTCCGCCAAAGGACGGATCAGCCTCAATTTGTTTGGCTGAGCCAAGACGCTAAGCGACAGGCCCAAGGCCTGTCATCCCGAGCGAATGCGAGGGATCTAGGAAAGATTTCTCTCTTCGTTCGAAATGACAATGTTCGTCCTTTGCGCCCTTGCGGGAGATTAGTCCGAGTTTGGTTGCGGCGTAGCCGCTCTGTGGTGAATAATCTTTCACAGTAACCCCTGAAGCAGCAGATTTAAGACGTCCCCCTGCGGTTCAAGAGAGTTCGCCTTGACTTGGCTAGAAGCGTTCTCTAAGGTTAGGCTCGATGAGCGGAATCGAGAACCGGCTTTTAGAGAACCGAAAAAGAAGGTGTGAAACGATGGGGCTTTTCAGGGCAGTGGCGCTGTTCGTGGGCGCGGCGTTATTGGCGGTCGGAGAGCATCGCGCCGTCGAGGCCGCAGAAGTCGAGAAGCTCAACATATGCTACTCGTCGATTGCGGCGACCTCCGTGTCGACTTGGGTGCCGTACGAAGCCGGGCTCTACAAGAAATACGGACTGGACGTGAACATCATTTACATCGCGGGGGCGCAGGCAATCACAACTCTGATTTCCGGCGACACCCAGATCGTCCAGGGCTCCGGCGCCGCTGCCGTGCTCTCCCGCTTGTCCGGCTCCGACGTGACCGTGATCGGCTCGACGATCAACGTTATCCCCATGAGCCTGGTCACGACGCAAGACATCGCGAGTCCCCAAGATCTTAAGGGCAAGACATTTGGTGTCACCCGCTTCGGCTCGCTGAGCGACTTGGGATTACGCAAGGCCGCGAGCGAATTTGGTCTCGATCCGAACAAGGATATCAAGATGATCCAAACCGGCGGCGTGCCGGAAAATTTGTTGTTTATGCAGCAGGGCGTGATCAAGGGGGCGCTGCTCTCTTCGCCGACTTTAGAGAAGGCGAAAGAGATGGGTTATAAAGAACTGATGAACCTTGGCGATCTTAAGTATCGCTATCCCGGCACGGCGCTGGTGACGACGGAGGGTTTTATCCGCAGCCGTCCCCAGACGCTCAACCGTTTTCTCAAGGCGACTCTTGAGGGCATCAAATACGCCAAGGCAAATCCCGACTTCACCGTGCGCATCCTCGGCAAATATACGCGGAGCGCGGACACGAAACTGCTCGCGAGCGCGTTCAAGAGTTACGTGCTCGGCTACATTCGCAACGTCCCGACGATCACGCCGGCCGAAATCGACGCGGTGTTGGAAGACGTCGCGACCCGCAATCCCAAAGCCAAGGGAGCCGACCCGAGACAGTTTTACGATCCAGCGCCGCTGGAGCAGCTTGCCAAAGAGGGATTCATCAAGGAGCTCTATCCGCGATAACGGGCGCGTCGAACCGTTCGAGCAGTTCAAGACGTTCCAATCGTTCAAGCAGTTCAAAATTCGGCGTTCAAGCAGTTTAAGACGTTCAATTCGTTCAAATCGCATTGAAGTCAAGGAGCCGCGCGCAACTTCATTGACGCGATCGTGATCTTATCGAACGGCGTGATGCGAAACTGTTCGGCGGCTAAGTCGGTTCGCTTGACGTATGACGGACGGCTGGCGTAAGTAGAATCAATCCGATCGGCCCGCGCAAGGGAAGCTTCTATGAAAGCCGCCGTGCTCTACGAGGTTCGCCAACTTTTGAGAATTGAAGAGCTCGAAGTGCCTGAGGTGAGCGACGAGGATGTGCTCATTAAGGTCGCCGTCTGCGGCGTATGTCATACCGACTTGAAAGTCATCGAGGGCCGCACCCGCTTCACCCCGCCGACGGTTCTCGGCCACGAGGTTGCGGGAACCGTCGAACGCGTCGGTTCGCATTGTCAGGACTTCAAAGCAGGCGACCCGGTGATCATCGGCATGCGTTACAAGTGCGGCCGGTGCCGCTACTGCCTCACGGCGCGGGAAAACCTCTGCGAAAGGCGCCCGGCCCCGCCCTCCTTGAAAAAAACCGACGGCACCGTCATCACGCGCTGGAACGTCGGCGGTTTTGCCCAGTATGTGTCGGTTCCCGCGTACATGACCTTTAAAATTCCCGGCGGCATCTCGATGGAGGAAGCGAGCGTCGTCGGCTGTCGGGTGACGACCGCCTATAACGCGGTGAAGCACCGCGGTCGCTTGGAGCCGGGAGATTCGGCGCTGGTTATCGGCTGCGGCGGCATCGGCCTTAACACGATCCAGTTTCTCAAGTGCTTCGGCGCCTATCCGATCATCGCCGTCGATATTGCGGAGGAGAAGCTCGAAGCGGCGAAAAAATTCGGCGCCACGCATGTGATCAACGCCGGGGCCGAAGATCCGGTGAAAGCGGCGATCAAAATTACCGGCGGCGGCGTCGACAAGGCATTCGAAGCGATCGGCAATCCGAAAACCGCCGACCAGATCATTCAAGCGACCCGTCCCGGCGGCACGGCGACGATCATCGGCGGCTTGGGCAATGGACCGTTTACGATTAGCAGCGGCCGCTTCGTCACGAGCGAGATCACCATTACAGGCGTGTCGAGCCGCCAGGCCCACGATGTCGAGGAAGTTTTTCAGATGGCGAAGCTTGGCAGAATCGAGTTAAGGAGCCTGATTACCAAAAGCTATCGCTATGATCAAATCAACGAGGCGCTGGCGGATCTGGAGCATGGGAAATTGAGGATGGGAGTGTCGTTGTGGAACTGACGGAAAAACGAATTGACGTCGAACGCGTGTCGCGAGCGACGAGAGCATTGGTGTCTGCGGTTGTGATTTGTCTTGGTCTCTCGGCGGCGTGGGCCGCGGAGGAGCGGCCGATCGATGTTATCGAGGATAACAGTTTTTTGATCGAAGAAGCTTACAATCAAGAAGCGGGCGTGGTGCAGCATATTTTCAACTTCGTCTATACCAACGATTCTCGAAATCGCGGTTGGTCCTTCAGCTTCACCCAGGAGTGGCCGGTCTTTTCCCAGGACCACCAGTTCTCTTACACGATTCCTTCCTATCGTTTGATGGACGGGACGGACCGGGTTTACGGCGTCGGCGACATCTTGCTCAACTACCGCTACCAGGCGCTGTATGAGAGCGAGATGCTACCCGCCTTCGCACCGACATTCAGCCTGATACTGCCGACGGGCAGCCGCCAAAAGGGAACGGGCAACAACGTCGTCGGATACCAGTGGAACCTCCCGTTCAGCAAAAAAGTCGCGGATCGTCTGGCTCTGCACGCCAACTTCGGTCTGACCTACTTGCCGAAAGTGAAAGCCCCTCCCGCAGACACGGGACCTTCTCCGAAAGAATCCCTGGTCTCGTACAACGTCGGCGGCAGCGCCATCGTCGCGCTGCTTCCCAGGCTTCACTTCATGCTGGAGTGGGTCGGCAACTTCGATCAAGACTTCAACGACGCCGGCAAACGGGAGCGTCTGTTTCGATCGACGATCTCGCCCGGCTTTCGCACCGCGATCGTCAACGAAGAGAAGCTGCAGATCGTCGCCGGTGCGGCCGCTCCCATAGGGCTCAACCGCCGGACCGACAACATCGGGGCGTTTCTGTATTTTTCCGTCGAACATGACTTTGTATCCAAATGATCGCTAGTGAAGAATGGAATGATGGACTGTTGGGAACCAATGATGATGACTCAATCTAAAATATTGATCGGTGCGTTTCTGTTCGCGCTAAGCGTTTGGCTGGCGCCGCTTGCGGCGGGGCAAGAGGTTTTCATCGGCAATCCAGGCAAGAGCCTGAACTTTTTTATCTTCGATCTTGCCCTGGAGAAAGGCTATTTTCGCGAGCTCGGTTTGGACGTCAAGCTCCTCCACACCAAATGCGACATCGCCGTGACCGCGTTGCTCACCGGCGATCTCCAAGCGACCGGCTGCGTCGGCTCGGCGTCGCGCTTTATCGCCAGCCAAAACGTGCCCGTGCGTACGGTCATCTGGCTCTTCAAGAAACCGACCTTCTACGTGGTCGCGCGTCCGGACATAAAATCCGCCGGCGATTTG
>JACPFE010000501.1 GCA_016183145.1 Deltaproteobacteria bacterium
CTTCCGGTGGCATGACGCCGAATGAAGTAGCGCGGTGGACCACGCCGGTAGCGGATCAAGATCAACAATAACGGAACTCAACCGCTGATTCAGAGGAGATCTGTGCAGGCAATCATCGTTTGCAAAATCTGCGCCCTGGCGCAGTACGTGAGAGAGCCGCAGCCGGACACAGCCGCCGAGTGTCGTCGTTGCGGGTCGATCCTCACTCAAGTTAAGGTCAACAGCCTCGCACGCACGGCGGCATTCTCGCTCGCCGCGCTGATTTTTTACGTACCGGCCAACGTCTATCCTATCGTGCGTATGGAGTTTTACGGCGCCTATTCCGAAAGCACCGTTTGGGACGGCTGCGTGAAACTTTTTCAGGACGGACAATGGCTCGTGGCCATCATCGTTTTCCTCGCCAGCATGCTGATTCCACTTTTCAAATTGCTCGGACTTGGCTTTTTGGTCGCCACGGCAAAATTCAGATCGGCGCGACTGCGGCACGAACGGACTTGGACGTACAAGATTATCAATGTGGTTGGTCCGTGGGCGATGCTTGACGTGTTTCTCCTGGCGGTGCTCGTGGCGTTGGTGAAGCTTGAGCAGCTCGCTACGGTCCTGCCCGGCCCCGGGCTCCTCGCGTTCACCGCGGTCGTCGTGTTGACGATTCTGGCATCGGCTAGTTTTGACCCCAAGTTGATTTGGCAGGATCCGGACGCGGGGTCATGAACGATTCGCAAAACTATCCTGAGATCGCCGAAGAACTTGCCGAGGCGAAGGTGAAACGGACGAGTTGGAACTTTCCTATCGTGTGGGTCGTTCCCGTCGCCGCCGCCATCGTCGCTGGTTATCTCGTGTACCAGCACGTCCAAGCGTTCGGTCCGAAAATTACGATCAAGTTTCGAGACGCCAGCGGTCTCAAAGCCGGGCAGACGCCAATTAAGTACCGCGGCGTGCCAATTGGCCAAGTGACGGCGATCGAGTTGAGCAAAGACCAGCAGTACGCGCTGGTAACGGCGCATCTGCAGTATGCGGCCGAATCGACGGCTCGGGAAGGATCTGTTTTCTGGATCGTGCGACCCCAAGTGGGAATTGCGAACATCACGGGCCTGGGGACGGTCATTACCGGACCGCACGTCGAAGTGTCGCCGGGCGCCGGCGATGCCAAATCCGAATTCATTGGCCTAGAGAATTCGCCGATGGTAGCGGAATTTTCGGGGCTGAAAATCATCCTGCGCGCGAGCCGACTGGGAACGTTGAAGGCCGGTTCCCCGGTGTATTATCGCGGCGTCGCGGTGGGCGCGGTTGATGATATTCAACTCAGCGCCGACGCCGCGTCGGTGGATGTTCACGTGTACGTCAAACGGCGGTTTGCCAAGCTGGTCCGAAGTGGGTCGAGATTTTGGCATGTCAGCGGTCTGGATTTAAACTTCGGCTTGTTCCGCGGCCTCGAGATCAAAGTGGAATCGCTCGAATCCCTCGCAGCCGGAGGAGTTGCGTTTGCGACTCCAGACGATCCGAAAGACACAGCAGCGAAGAACGGGATGATCTTCCCACTTCGTGACCGCCCTGAGAAGGAGTGGTCGGAATGGAGGCCGAAGTTCCCCATACCTCCTGAAAAATAATTCGTCGTATGACCGGCGATTTTTTGAGTCTTTCAAACCGGAGTGGAAAAACATTGCAGGCGGCTTGTGGCCATTTGCTCGTTCTCTCGGTCTTGCTTGGCCATGAGAACACAGGGAGAAATCCATGAAGACAAACTTGGCAGAATGGTCCGTGATTCTACTTTGCCTGTCGATGGCCGGCGTCATCGGCGGAGGACTGTACGAGTGGCCTCTTCTTCACAAGATTCGCGCAAGGTAAGCAACGAAGAAACATGGAAGCTGCGCAGCACGGCTAGATTTCTCGGAGCAAAAGGGTGAGGCCGACAAAATCCACATCATGGTTTACGTCTTTCGCCAAGTGGACATCGAAAATGACCGGCCGGCCGCTCGCGTTCGCTGTGCCACTTTGTAATCAAAATCTTGATGCGGTTCGGAGTAAATTTACTTCTACTATGGGTGGAAAATATCCTCCGAAATACGCCTAGGAAGGAAGCCACACCCTTAGAAATAAGGGCCTTTGCGGACTTAGTCTGCCTGGCGTAGGTTTTGCTTGGTGAAATTCTCAGCTCTTATCTGACAATAACAAGTTAGCGCCTTATTTCGCGAAGGAGGTATTTATCATGATCGAGAAAAGAACCCGGTGGCAAAGATCGATCACTGCGTCGCTCGTCGGCATCGGAGCCGTTGGTTTTATCGGCTGCAGCAGCGTATCGCCACCCCACGAGTATATTGCCACTGGAGAGTTGGCGCTACGCAATGCACAGATGACGAGCGCTTCTCAGCATGCGCCGGTTGAACTACGGATGGCGATGGAAAAGCTGGGCAAGGCGAAACAGGCGATGCGCGATAAAAACTATGTTACGGCTCGCCAACTTGCCGAACAGGCGCTGGTGGATGCGCAGCTCGCGGAAAACAAAGCGCACGCCGAAGAGGCGCGCCGGGCGGCGCGCGAGATGCGCGCGACGATAGAGGCCTTGCGCCGCGAAGCGGGATAAGCTCCCGACCGCGATCGGATAGCGAAGCGATAAAATAATGAGGAGGTCAGAAAAATGATAAAGTTAATTTTCTGTCGTGCTTTTATGCTTGTGGCGATGGGGACGACGCTCGCGGCGTTTTCAGGATGTAGCGCGACGGTCCCGTCCAGCCTCGATCGGGCGCGGGTTAACCTTGAGACAGCTCAGCGAGATCCGCAGATTTCGGCCAACGCGCCATTGGCATTGCAGGACGCAGCGCAAGCAATGCGCCGAGCGGAGCGCGCCTGGAACGATACCCGCAATAAGGAGGAAGTAGACCATTTGGCTGATCTTGCTGACAGGAGGACGGAAATTGCACGGGTAATGGCTGAGCGAAAGATAGCTGAAGGCGAAACTCAGCGGCTTGGTCAAGAACGTGACAAAATATTGATGGAGGCGCGCCAGCATGAGGCCGAGCGGGCCAGACGGCAAGCCGAGGCCCAAGCCCGCGTGGCGCAGCAAGAAGCCGAAAGGCAGGCCAGAAACGCCGAGTTAGTGAGCCAGGAAGCGCGAGCCCAAGCTCGCGACGCGGAGGTGGCCAGACAACAGGCCGAAGCGCGAGCGCGCGAGGCTGAACAGGCCCGACAGCAGGCAGAGACCGCGACGGTTCGAATCACCCAGCTGGAACAACAACTAGCGGAATTCAAAGCCAGGCAGACAGAGCGGGGTCTGGAGCTTACATTGAGTGGCGTTCTATTTGAATTCGACAAAGCGACCCTCAAACCGGGGGCACTCCGAAATCTCTCGCCTTTGATCACCTTCCTCCAAGAGGACCCTGAACGGAAGATTGTCCTTGAGGGTCATACGGATAGTGTGGGATCGGATTCGTACAACATGGAACTAGCCCAGAAGCGAGCCGAGTCAGTGAGAAATTTCCTGATCCAAAGCGGCATTGCATCCCATCGTATTGCGGCACATGGCTTGGGCAAGGGCTATCCGGTAGCATCCAACGACACGGAGGCAGGGCGCCTGCAGAACCGAAGAGTGGAAATCATTATTTCCAACGAGGCTAGCCGGTCAGCCAGCATCCCGCGTTAGGAAAGTCAAAGGGGTCCAAAGCCGCATCGCCCGCCTGTTTCCGCTCCAGGGGAGACAGGCCGAGCGACAAAATCCAGGAGTCGAAAATTGTAAATCCGGATCGATGCCTGATTAGCCGTTTTTAAAAATAGGCGTAGGTTTTTATCATACGTAGTTGTGGGTTGAATTCCTCTCCGGAAAATTCCGTCTTGAATATCCCACGATTAGCAGAAAGAACAGCGCGCTCGGCAGAACCAGGAGAGTCCCCTGGAGAGGCGCGATTTTTGTTGTGCGGCCGAAAATGCAGTAGGGAATCTTACTGACTTACCGGATGTTGCGGTAGGGACATTTCCGTCACTTCAGCGCCGTTCAGAAGAGCGGAGCGTAGGAATACCTTAAAATCCAATGGCAAATTTCCACGGCTAATGATGGCATAGGGTTTGCGCTGCGCGTTGCTGTGGATGCAAATCCGGTAACATCGTGGTGCGCCCGGTGACCAATGTTGCTGGAGCCAGTGGCTGTTCACCCGCACGTTTCGCTTTTCCCTCCATCTCTATCGAGAGGCGTAATTGTCAGCGAGAGTCGCTAGCTGGATTTTTTGGACTTGGTTCAGAGAGCCTCTCGACATAATTTCATTCCTATGTTTTCTGTTAGCTCTTTCTTGGCTGAAGAGACCCGTTTAGAGAGCCCTGGCAGAGCGCGCACATCGCCTAGAACTGCTGCCTAACCAAGGGCATGCACCGGAGCGCGCTCCAACAAGAAGAGAACCAGCCTCAGGCGGATAGTGAGATCCCCATAGCGCCAAAGACCAGAGTGACGGAACCTCCGGCCTTGCTGCCGCATGAATCCTCCAGCGCCAAAATGTCCGCCGCGACACCCGGCCGGCGCGCCATGGCTTTGCGCCTTGTACTCATCGCGCTCGGGGCTGGCTCAGCACAGGTGGACGATGGTTGGTTCAAGCACGCCCTTGAAGGAAAATGTTTCGGCGTACCGGTCAGATTTTGCCCCCCGGAAGAGACGATTTGGTCGAAGGCTTTTGTCATGGA
>JACPFE010000495.1 GCA_016183145.1 Deltaproteobacteria bacterium
GGGGCGGGCGCCGGTTGCGGCCATCGAAGGCGAACGCCTCGCCCCCGCGGCGCCCCATGGCCGAAAAGCCCTCGAAGTAGCTGCGTGCCGTGGCGCGAACCAGGCGCAACGGCCTGGGCGCGCGGGCGATGCTCACCTCGCCGCCCTCGGCCAGGTGAAAGCCCGATTGGCCGTCCACGGTCACGTAGATCTCGTCGCCGGCGTTGGCGCCCGAGGCGCGCACGCGCACGTCGCGCGAGGCGGGCACGACGATGGGCCGGTTGGTGAGCGTGTGCGGACAGATCGGCGCGATCACGATGGCGCCCAGTGTCGGCTCGAGGATCGGCCCGCCGCTGGCGAGGCAATAGGCCGTGGAACCGGTGGGCGTAGAAATGATCAGACCGTCGGCCCGGTAGGTGCAGAGATAGTCGTCGCCGATATGGGTTTCAAGATCGATGATCCGGCTGCGCGCGCCCTTGGCGATCACCGCGTCGTTGAGCACGCGAAATCGGTGCGGCTTGCCTTTTTTACTTTTGATCCGGATCTCCAGCGTCATGCGCTTTTCGACTTCGTAATCCCCCTCGAGGGTCTTCGCCAGCACCCCCTCCAGCTCGTCCACCGCCACCTCGGTGATGAACCCCAGGCCGCCCAGGTTCACGCCGAGAATCGGCACATCGGGCCGTTCCACCAGCGGCGCGATGTTGAGCAGCGTGCCGTCGCCGCCCAGCGCGATGATGAGGTCGGCCTGCGCCGCCATCTGTTTCTTGGAACAGGACTGCGCCGCGCCGCGCACCAGACCGTTTTCCACCAAAATTTTCTTCCCCCTCCGCTTAAGCCAGGGAATAAGCCAGCGGGTCATCTGCGCGGCTTTGGGTTCTTGGTACTTGGCAACTAGGCCGACGACGCGGATCATTGAAGTTGGCTCTCCATGCGCAAGATTAGCACAACGAGAAAAATAAAGTCCATGAAACAACGCAAAACGCCGATTCGAGGTTTGCACCGGCGATCATTCGGGCTAGACCACGAGACTCCGCAGACGCGAGCTCAGGTAATCCACCAGCATGACCAGCGCGATCAGCACCAGCACGATGGCCGCGGCTTCCTGGTATTGAAACGTGCGAAAGCTCGTGTTCATCAAATAGCCAATGCCGCCGGCGCCGATCAAACCGAGCACCGATGCGGCCCGGATGTTGGTCTCCAGACGGTAAAGCGTAAAAGAAATCAGATCCGGCAGAATCTGCGGCACCACCGCGAAGGAGAGGATCTGCGCGTAGCCGGCGCCGGTGGTGCGGATCGCCTCGACCACCCCTTCGTCGATATTTTCCACCGATTCCGAGAGCAGCTTGCCGAGCACCGTCGCGGTGTGGATCGCCAACGCCAAGGTTCCCGCGAACGCCCCCAAACCCACCGCCGCAACGAACAAGAGGCCGAGCGCCAGGTCTGGTATCGTGCGCAAAAAATTCAGCACGGCGCGCACCGCATGATAAACCGCCGGGTGCGGCGTCGTGTTGCGCGCCGCGAGGAAACCGACGGGAAACGCCACCAGCAGAGCGAGCAGCGTTCCGGCCAGCGCCATCTGCACCGTCTCCAGCGTGGCGCCGAGAACGGTCTGCGGAAAGGTGTTGTCGCGCCAGCGCTGTTTGGCGCCGGCCCGCTCGGCGGCGAGCGGCAGCGGCAGCAGCAGCTCGACAAGCGAAAACCCTTCGGGCAAATAGTAGTTCTTCAGGTCCGTCACCTTGGAGAAATCGGGCGGCAGCATGCGCGCGATAGTGATGCCGATCTGGGGAATCCCCTCGAACAACTCACCGGGCCGGATCTTCGCGCCCTGAACCGACCAGGCTAAGATCAACAGGAAGACGCCGATGAGAACGAAAAATCTCGCCCCTCGTCTCGGCGCCGGCGGCGCTTCGGCCCATATATCCTTCTCGGCTGGTTTTTTACTCGCCTCCGCCACGGCGCACCTCCGTTCGTCATTCGTTGCGCTGATATACCGAATCCACCATCGCATCGGTCAGGTCTGTGACCGGACCGTCGAAAAAGATCCGCCCTTGCTTGAGAGCGATCACCCGGTCGGCGTACTCCCGGGTCAACTCCAGCGTGTGCAAGCTTACCAGCGCCGTGATGCCGTCCTCGCGGCAAACCCGCTTCAAGATATCCAACACGACGCGGGAAAGTTTCGGATCGAGGCTGGACACCGGTTCGTCGGCCAGAATCAACGCCGGCTCTTGCATCAAGGTCCGCGCAATCGCCACGCGCTGCTGCTCGCCGCCGCTGAGCGCGTCGGCGCGCTTGTAGGCGTGTTCGAGCAGACCGACCCGCTTGAGATTGGTAAGCGCCCGGCGCCGCTCGGACTCGGAGAAGATCCGAAGAGTGCTTCTGAGTGACGGCTGGTAGCCGAGGCCGCCCGAAAGGACATTGTCCATCACCGAAAGACGCTTGACGATATTGAACTGTTGAAAAACCATGCCGATCTTACGGCGCAAAAGCCGCAACTCCGACCCGCCGAGTCGCAGAACATCGGCGAAATCGCCGTTCGACGGCGAGCCGAAAAGCGCGCGCGGCACCAGGATTTGCCCGGAGGCCGCATCGATCAGCCGGTTGACGCAGCGCAAAAGCGTCGATTTCCCCGAGCCGCTCAGCCCGATGACGCCGACGAACTCGCCCCGTTCGATTTTCAGACTGACGCCCCGCAGCACGGGCGGCGCCGCGCCGTAGGATTTGTGCAAATCCTTGATTTCGAGAATCGTCACGGCCGTTTTTTTTGCAGCGCGTCCTTGAGCTTTATGCCGGCGACGGCGAAGGCCTGGCGCACCGAGTCGTAATCTTTGTCGCTTGCCGGCACGAAGCCGTCGATCTGATAGAGGTCGCGGAGCATTTGTTTTCCGGCGGGATCGCGGCTCATCTCAAGAAAAATCTCTTCCACTCTGCGGGCGGTGCTCGCGTCGAGATTGCCGTTGATGACCAGATTATCGGCCGGGATCGGCTCGGAAAACGCGATGGCGCGGATTTTTCTCACGTCCTCGGGATTTTTCAGATAGCGCATCCAGGCGGTATCCTCGCTATCGGGCGAGTTGGCGTAGGTCGCGCCGGCGTCAACTTTGCCGTTGAGCACGGCCAACACCGTGGCGTCGTGGCCGCCGGAGTAGAGAATTTGTTTGAAATCCCGCACTGGATCGATGCCGCGGTCGTGAAACATCTTGCGCGGAAACACGTTGGCCGAGGTCGACAGCGGATCGCCGAAGGCGAAGGTCTTGCCACGCAGGTCTTCCAACTTTTTGATGCCGCTGTCGGCGCGAGTGATGATGGCGGCGTAGTAATAAGGATTGCCCTTGCGCTCGGATTTGAGCACGACGCGGACGTTCGCTTCGTTCTTGGCCAGCACGTAGGACGCCGGGGTCAAAAAAGCGATGTCGAGTTTGTTGACGCGCAGCGCCTCCACGACTCCCGTGTAATCCGTCGCCACGAAGGGCTGCACCTCCATACCCAGGCGCTTGCGCAGGATGTCGACGATCGGCTGGGCGTTTTGGATGACCTGCTGCGCGTCTTCGGCGGGGACGAAACCGACGCGGAGAGTCTTGGACGAGTCAGACGACCGGCCGCAACCGGCGAGCAAGAGCGTTAGTGCCAGCACAAGCGATATGCGTCTATACCTGATCATCTCAGTGCCCATAGATAGTGAATGGCTGCTTCCCGTGCAAAGGAGAGGGTGCGAGGTTTTGGATCTTCGTGTTCGTGAATCGTGTTCGCAATTCGAGCACGACGGCTCGCGAGCCGATGGAGCGCAGCGGGCGAGACTATTTCAACACCCGGTTAGTGTCGTGGAACCGAAGTTCGCAGCGCAATTCAAACGTCATTCCGGGCAACCCCCGCGAAAGCGGGGGGCGACCCGGAATCCAGGCCCTCGAAGGACCGCTGGATTCCCGCTTCAGCCTAAGGCTGATCCGTCCTCTGGCGGATGCGCGGGAATGAC
>JACPFE010000496.1 GCA_016183145.1 Deltaproteobacteria bacterium
CTGCCAAAGTCGTCCGGCTCGGCGAGAATACCAAGCTTAAACTTGCGTGCCAGATTCGTGACCGGGGGCTGCGCGACCAAACCCGCGACCTGGCCATTTTGGAGAGCTGCCAGGCGGGTCGGTTGCCCGCCCGGGATTTGGAGGATGGCAACATCTCGGTCCGGACGCAAACCCCACTTAACAAGAATCTTGCGCGTGGCATAGTCCGAGTTCGAGCCGTAGCGGCTGACCGCCAATTTCTTGCCCCGAAGATCCTCCGGCTTTTTGATCTCAGGACTGACGATCAAGCTGTACGCCAGAACATTGATAACACCGGCAATGATGGTCACGTCACCGCCCTTGAGGCGCGCCACGATGGGAGCATTGCCGCCAATCTGCGCGATCGGCACATCTCCCGACATCATTGCTTGAGTCGCCTTCGAACCGCCGTCAAGATAGATCAAAGTCAAATCGAGTCCGTGCTTTTCAAATAGGCCGGCTTCCTTGGCAACCCAGGGAACCGCCTGGGCTCCCGCGATGGCACTGTAGCCGAAAACCACTTTCTCCCCCGCCGCCCAGGAGTTGGGCGACGACGACATCGTCCAAACCATGATGACCAGCCACACTGCGTAGCCAGCGCACCGTTTAGAACTCATCATCTGTCCCATGATGCCTCCCTGTTTCCCCTAACCGGACTGTATTCCGACTTAACTCTTCCCTAAGCTCCGGGCGGTGTCAAGCAGGAAATTCTAGGGCCACCAGATACCGGTAGCACGGTAAATTTGTTCTCGGTTTTTCATATCAAGCAAGGCGAACCGCGCAGGAGTTAGTTGTCATGCGCAGGTAGTCGAACACCGCGCGGATATTCCAATTCAGTTGGCGCATTTTCTGCGCTACGCTTGAGACACCCTTGGACTTGATCACACCGATGGCGAAGCGGCGCAAGCGGCTGATATTCTCGGGGCCGTACCCGGTGCGGATGCGGCAGCGGTCTTCATCGTAGTTCCAATCAAGGATGTAATGGCAGCTGTTTTCGATTGACCAATGGCCACGGTTGATCTCCAGCAGGGGAACGGTGTCAGGTTTTGTTTCTTTGATATTGCCGCTTTCTGCCCTTTCTTAAAACAGCACAGAGGTGCTCAAGTGATTCGGCATCAAAACATAGGCGTACAAGATGAGGGAGTAGCGCCCTCCTTCAACGATTCGATATAGAGCCTAAAGATATCGAGGTTAACATAGTCGCGGTTCCATTCCGTTAATTCATAAGCACGATATCGAAAGTGGAGATCGAGAAAGTCGAGATAAAGAAGTGAGACCCCGCAGCTCTTTTAATTTTCGGCTTTGTTCGAAAGTTACGTGATTGCCTCAGACCAGCGCCAGGAAATTTCCAGGGAGATGAGTTTGATTCTGGCGAAGTCCCGTTCCGTGTTCCACAAGGTTGTCCAAAGCTCAGGTTTGAAAATCTTGTAGAACGTGACTTTCAGCCAGTTCAGTAAACCCCTCTCAGACCAACGCCTGCCTACCCGCTTGATCCGATTGTTCACGCGACTAAAGGCATTCTCGATGGCGTTGGTGGTAAACGGGATCAGTTCTCCTTTTTCCAGCCACCAGTTCAGAAATGTGGTGACCGGCTCGATGAGATTTTCGATATAGGTTCGCGTGTGGGGATAGCGTTGGGGATCGAGTGCCTGCAGCAATTGCTCAAAGCCCTGTTGGGTCTTCTCAACGATTTGCTGCACTACCGCTCGATCCTCGGCTCGAAGCGCTTCTAACTTTGTCTGAGTGACATTCATCACGGGGATGGCTTGGAGTTTGTCGATCAGAGGCTTCTGCTCGGCTTTTTTAAACCCATCGGCATACAAAAGATAGGGAAAGTCTCTCTTGGCGTGCCACTCGCAACGCTGAGGTTTCATGCCGGGATGCAAAAGATTCTCCTCGATCCCCGGCCCTCCGTCACAAAACAGCACCTCAAGCTTTTGGTAATCCAAACGGCTCTCAAGCTCTTTTCTGATCTCGGCCCACTTGGTGTCGAGCCAAAAACCCACCGGCTCAAAGCCGCTGGGCGACCCGCTCGACGCCATCGCCCAACGCATCTCCACTTGCCCCAAATCTTTTCCTGCTGGTCCTTGCAAGTGCACCTTGGTGCCGTCGGCCAGCAGAAAACGAAACGCTCTGTCCTTCATCACTCCAAACGGATCATGGCTTGTGGCTAACTCCTGAAGCCGGCGATGTACCGTCGTATGGCTCATCGACAGGCCCCCAATCCGCTCCACTTCGCTCCTCGCTCGACGATACGACACGTGCACCGCAAGCCCGATGCCCGCCCCTAAGGCTTCCTCCAGGTAATGATCGTAAGCCGGAATCGCCAGCGCCTCCACCAACGGCGTCAGGCTGCGCCCGCTGTGTCGATCCCGCAGCTGAGCAAACCGATAACTAATCGTCCCTAAAGTGCTTTTCAACAAACGGGGCTTGCTCTGCGTCCCATTACGCCGATAACGCTCAGGATCCCTGTGCACCATCCCCTCGATCAATCGTTGCTCCAAGGCTTGCATCAGAGTCTCTAAAATCTTCCCGTCGATCTGACCTACGGCTTGTTTCAGTCCGCCAATCAAACCGTTGATCGTTAGTCCTGAATCTGGTATCTCAAAAACCAAGCATAGGTCCACCGTGATCTTGCCCAACGGATTGCTCTCCTCTCTTTGGGTTGGCTACGCAAAGATGAAAGCAATCCGTTTCTTTTTTGCAAGGAAAAAAACTACCTATCACGTAACTTTCGAACAAAGCCAAAAAATAAAAAAGGGCAGGGGATACATCCCCTGCCCTTTTTCCAAGCTCCGTCGAACCGCCGCCGGCGTGAAAATTATCTCCCGGTGCGCGCCAACGAGTGCACCCAGCCATGCATGCGCGACTTGGC
>JACPFE010000497.1 GCA_016183145.1 Deltaproteobacteria bacterium
AGCGCCTGCGTGAAACTAAGGCCAACCATTCTATCTTAACAATTTCGCGCTCTCGCTCAGGAAACCGGCGGGATTCGCGAACCGATTTTAGATTGTGTGGCTCGCTTTCTGGCTATCTCTCGCTCGGGATTCCGCCCGCGAACCATGACTCGTGTTCGTGAATCGTGGTCGTGTGGCGCCGGGGAAAACGGTGAAACGTATTCGTGGACGTGATCGCGAATTGTCGTCGGCCAGCGGGCAGCGCAACGATCCGGCCGGTGGCGTTTAAACCTTTTTCCGCTGGTGCGAGAGGTACTCGACGAGGAGATGTTCCTCGAACCGTATTTGCAATGTATCCGGGCCTGCCCCCGACTACTCGCCGATATGAACGGCCCACCCTAGTTGGCGAGCATTTTCTTCACCCGCTCGAGGACCTCCGGCGGAGAATCGAAGATTTCTTTTACCAGCGATTCGAGTTCTTCCCCGGATGTTGGCTCCACATCCATCCGGGCCTTTTTCGCTTCGGCAAGCACGTCGGCGTCTTTCAAGGTCTTAAGGAAGGCGTCTCTCAGGATTTTAACTCTTTCAGGAGGAGTGCCCGGCGTCACCATCATCGGACGGCCGAAATCTCCCGCGGCCAACACAATCTGCGCGAAGCGGCGGCTATTTGCCGGGACCTTATGCTGATCGAAGATTTCGAGAGTCGTGGGCACATCGCCTGCCCGCGAATCTCTCTTGCGCGCCGCCTGGACGATATGGCGGTCGAAATTCTTCTTGTGCCAGGTGTCAAACGGCTCGCGGCCAAAGTGGGCGGAAGTGCTATGGGCGCGGCAAACCACCTCTCCTTTTTCCACCGCCAAATCGATCTCGGTACCACCGGCATAGCCCTGGACGATATTGAATTTTGCCCCTACAGTCTCTTCCAACACCTTGGACAGGATATAGTCGCTGCCCGCCGTCCCGGTTGCGCCACACTTGGGCGGCTCTTTCGCCTTGATGATATCGGCAACAGACCTGTAGGGAGCGTCGGCCCGCATATAGAAGATCACCGATTCAACCGCCGGAGAGCCGATCCAGTGGAACTTACGCAGGTCAAATTGCACCTCTTTGCGCCCGACAAGTTGGTCGATATAGACGCCGTTGAGGGGCATCGCGGCGGTTAGACCGTCGGGCTTGGCCACATTGAAGACATGGTTGGTGACGATCACAGATCCGGCGCCGGGCATGTTCTGAGCGATGATTTCCGGTTGACCGGGAATATACTTCCCCATGTGTCTGGCAAAGAGGCGGGCCCAGCGGTCGTAAAAGCCGCCCGCCGTCGAGCCGACCATGATGCGAATGGTTTTTCCCTTGTAGAAGGGTTCGGCTTGCGCCCTGACGTCAGGCGAAATGGCCGGAACGATAGTGGAAAGGGAGAAAATCAGCATAAGCACAGGAACTTGCTTTTTCATGACGATCTCCTTTCGCTGGCCTGATCATCTACAGTGTTACGAAGTCAAGGAGTCACGCGACGAGTTAAAACCATCCTCACCAATCGGTGGTGCGACTATATCCTTGATAGTCGACTTGTCAAGGTCACTGGGGACCTTGCCGTCATGAAATCTGGCAGACGCGGTAAGCGAACCGATTGGGGTTGGATCGTACTTTCCGCCCACGTGGGCCGGCGCGGAAAAAAAGTTTTTACCGACGAGTTTTGCTCAAGGTGAATCGGACCGAGGGACTTTTTAAGGTGGCAAGTTAGGCAAGCCCGACACCAGGTCTTTCGGTACGGCGACTGGCCGCTAGATATCGGCGGCCAATTCACGAGTGAGTTGGGCGGCTGGGATCTCCTTGCATCCGCTTGCATTCTGGCCAGACCACAGAGGCGAGAAATCACCGGAGCCTCGGCTTTCGGCTTTAGCGCGCAAGGGCGCGATGGCAGCGGTGGCTAAAGGAAAAACGGGTGCAGCGGCGCTGATTGGGCCAAGCTCTTTCATAATTCGGTTTACGATTCCGCGAGCGGGTCGGCCTGTGAAAATGTTGGTGAGCGCCGTATGGCGAGCGGCCTCACTTTTCAACGCGGCGCGATGTACTACGCTTGTGGTAGCTTCAGGGCAGAGCAGATATGCCGTTCCAATCTGTACGCCGGCTGCGCCGAGTTTCATAGCAGCCGCAACACCTCTCGCATCCGCGATGCCGCCAGTAGCAATGACCGGGAGATTCACTGCCCGCACCATTTGCGGCAACAGTGCAATCGTGCCAGCTTGAGAAGTTAAGTCATCCGACAAAAAAATGCCGCGATGTCCACCCGCCTCAAGACCTTGTGCGATGATGGCATCAACCCCATGCGCTTCGAGCCACCGCGCCTCTTCAACCGTCGTTGCCGACGAGAAAATCTTCGAGCCCCAGGCTCTCACTCGCGCCAGCAATTCGGCCGATGGCAAACCAAAATGAAAACTCACCACGGCGGGCTTGAATTCGTTTAGCACGTCGGCGGCTTCGGAACTGAAGGGCGCGCGCCCCGGCCCGACGGGAATGGTGTCTACATCAATTCCATACTCTTTGTAATAGGGCGCAAGCGTAGTTCGCCAGGCCGCTTCGCGCTCGGCACTGGGCGTGGGTGGTGCGTGGCAAAAGAAATTGACGTTGAAAGGCTTGCTGGTTTGTGCCTTGATCGCCGCCAGTTCCTTGAGGATAGCATCAAGACTGAGCATGGCACAGGGCAGTGAGCCCAGCCCGCCGGCATTGGAAACTGCCACCGCCAGCGCGTTACCTTGCACCCCCGCCATTGGTGCCTGAATGATCGGCAGCTCGACTCCCAGGAGTTGTTGCAGTGTCATCGTCTGAACTCCGTTTGCTCTATGTTCTCGGGACAATCTCCTTGGTGCTTGGCCTGACCGAGTATCCCGTCGTAGCGCCCTGCGGGCTAACGTTTTTGGATGAGCCGTCTTGTGTCGGTCTCAACCCAAGGGTTAGCCCTTCCCACTCGACGACTTCTTTTGTCGTCGTAGCTTCATTGCCACGTAACCTCGCAAGCCGTACATCCCCAGGAAAGTGAGAACACGCGCGTATGTGATTAACCTCAACACATAAGACGACGCGGCATCTACCCCGTGAGTGATCCAAGACTGTGGTCCTAAAACTGCCGCAGTCAGGATCGGCAAAACCGCAATTGGAATCATCAGAAAGCCAAAGCCGAGAGGAAAAACAAAGGCGAGTGTCCTGAGGAGAAACGGAAAGTTCGCGTCCGGTATACGAACCCGTTCCATGAAGGTTCTCTCAGACCCGTCAAGACTAGAAAGAGACTTCCAGCCTAGAACTTGCATAACCGCAATGGGCCAACGTTTTGGGTCAGAGGACGCGATCTGGCGCGTCCTTCTCAACCCAATAGCTAGCTGGGTAGCGCCACTCACGGTCGGGAGCAAGCTACGGTTCTAGTCGTTCTCGCCAATAGCCTGGTCGCCGGTGGTGATGGGCAAACGCAACAACCCAGAGATCTTCCCCTTGTTCGATGAAGACGATCGAATATGGGTACCATTTAACAAAGATTCGCCGGGCACCAATGAACGCGGGAACGTTGACGATTGGAGAGGCGGCAAGTGGCGCCTTGAGAAGGCGCTCCATGCCCTCGTCGATTGCGGCTCGGAACTCCCGACCAAGGCCAGGGCGCTGCCTCTCGTACCACTTTTCTGCCTCGATCAGTTCGTCCTCCGCTTCGTCGAGGACGATGAGGCGTTGGCTCATTCTCGACGACGTTCGAGGCCCTCGCGAACCTCAGACCAGGGTCGCCCCTTCGCCTCGCCAGACCGCACACGTTCAACACGTCGCTCAATCTCGGCTGCCCACGCGGCTTCGACGGCGTTCTCAGGCTCCCCGTCCAAACTAGCGAGTAGCGCCGCGGCGAGTTCCGCGCGTTCGGTTGTCGATAGCCGCATGGCGTTATGCAGGATATCGTCTGTTGTTTTGCTCATAGCCGGATAATACCGCCCTGTCCGATACTTGTCTAGGAAAGCCGAGACAGCCTCGCTCCCGGTTCCTACCAACGCTACCGCTACCCGCTACGCAGCTACCAAGATTATCTAGTTCCGTATAGAACTGCATTTCTTCTGTATATTACGGCTCGCGACGCTGTCACTTGGACTGCTTTTACAATGGGGACGATGATTTGTAAAGCCTTCTCTGATGACCTAATCCGACAAAGGCTGAAAGCTGCTTCTGTATATTCAGGAGCCTCTGAGTTCGGAGTCTTACCGAGCCCGAACTGTCAGCAGAGGCTGGCGCCTAGCCTTTCTTTCTTAACAATCTCGCGTTCTCGCTCAGATACACGGCTGGATTTTTGAACAGATTTTCGGCTGTGCATCTTGAGTCCCATCCATCTCCGGCCAGCCGTCGTAGACGGTTCGGATTCTCCAATTGCGCGGCGAATTGCAATCTGATACGCGATTGAAAAGAATATTTTCAATCGCGGCCTGCGAAACGAGGTGGGGGGCAAACCTATGGGAATTCTCAAAGGGATTATTTTGGCGGTGATGGTGTTGACATCGACGGTCCTGATTGGTTGCGAAACAATGACTGGAAAGCCACCTCCCCCAGAAACACCTCTGTCTCAGCCCACCGGCGTCGAGACGCCCCAGGACGCGGCTCTCGGCAAAGCAGTCAAGGAAAGACTTTTGGCGGAGAAAGCTGTCAATCTATCCCGGGTAATCGTGGAAACGAGAAAAGGGACGGTTTACTTGAGCGGTCTCGTGCCGTCTTTAGACGCGCGGGAGCGAGCGCTGAAAATCGCATGGCAGGTAACCGGCGTTCAGGTCGTGGAGAATCACCTTCAAATTGGAGAGTAGCAGAGTCTTGACGAGTGTCCAGGGTCACCCATTAGCCGGCAGGTCAAGTAGGCACAGACGTTCTCGTGAAAAAGAATTTTCTTCTTTCTCCCTTTTTCCCCTTCTCGCACAGGCCGTGATCTTTAGTTACGCGCCCCTGTTTTCTCTTCATGCGGTGTCGGCTCGCTGGTCCGCACCAGTCTCAGCCTAAGGCTGATCAGCCTCCGGCTGAACCGTCATCAGGATCAAGGCATGGGA
This sequence comes from Deltaproteobacteria bacterium, assembly GCA_016183145.1. Classification (GTDB taxonomy): domain Bacteria; phylum Desulfobacterota; class Binatia; order UBA9968; family UBA9968; genus JACPFE01. The sequence goes on from JACPFE010000497.1 coordinate 5,037, forward strand.
AGTTTTCTAAAAGAGAATTCTTCCCGCCCCTGGCAAGTTCGCTTGCCCCAGAAAACTGTCGGTACCACACCATGTCCAACGGTAGCGGATTCACAGATCCTGTGGCTCTCCCTCTCGGGAGTCTAACCCCTTGATGGCTCACGGCGTGGGCGTACCAGCCGATCACAACCCCTGCGAGTTGTGTCTGAGGGACGGGACAGCAGCTAATCAGACTTTGTGGTTCTGAGCCAACCCCAATGCAAGCTCACTGCCCCATCCCAACCGTGTAAACCTACTTCTGGCCGAAGGCTTTGGTGATATTAAAAGGAACCTGGTCCCTCATAATATAGTAACAAGCCCGGCACAGCTTGTGCGCCACCGCTTTGATGGCCACCACACCCTTGGTCTTGGCCTTCTTTCGCTGATAGAACCCGTTGATCGTAGCACTAAACCGGATCGCAAAGTTGGCCGCTTCGATGAACGCCCAGGCCAAATACTTATTCCCGTTCTTGGTGTTGCCCTGGCCTTTCTTCTTGCCATTGCTGATCTTCTGACTGCCCACACACCGACAGTACGAAGCGAAGTTTCCCACACTGGCAAATCTCCCAATGTCTCCAGTCTCCAGCATGATGGTGAGCGCTAGAATCTCTCCGATCCCCGGCACGGTTTTAAGAAAGCGAAACTGAGGTCTGAGTTCGACGAGCTCGGTAACCCGGTGCTCTAAGATCTCAATCTGTTCAGCGGCACTTGACATCACCGACAGGTTAGCCTTGACCGCCAGGGCGAGATCCCGGTGGGGCAAAAGCTCATCGACCTGTTGGACATCGAGCCCTTTGATCTGGTTGGCCTTCATCGATGATCCGGTGTTGCGGGTCAAAAGATTCTGGATGCTTAACACATGGGTGGTTCGGTGGCGCACCAGCTGGCTTCGCTTGCGTAACAGATCACGCACCGGCCGCTCGGCTCGGGGATAAATGTATCCTTGGGGCAACACTCCCAAGCGCAGCAGGTGCGCCAACCAGCGCGCGTCCGAATTATCGTCGGTGTATTTGAGCCCGTTGTATTGTTGGATCGCCGCCGTGTTGGCCAAGTGCACCTTGTACCCTTGCTCCATCAATCCATCGACCAGCCAATACCAGTTGTAGGTCGATTCCACCACGATCCCCTCAACTCGCGGTTGATACACCGAGAGATCCTTCAGGATCAATGCGAGGTCATTGGGCAAGCGCTTCTGATAGACGATCTTATCTTCTTCGTCGATCAGCACCGTCACGTTATTGGTCGAGTGTAAATCGATCGCTCCGTATAGTTTCATCTTCCTCTCCTCCTTTGGGTTGTGGGGTTGGCTCATCGCCAACCTTAGCGCCTCTCGGAGAAGCCGGCTAGATGATTATCAGACTTTTACAACTCAACAATCTTGAAACAGTCGAGATAAAAAAGTCAGACCCCATCACTAGATGCGGGCGCCATCGCCGCTAAAAGCGCGATCGGGATTGCCTGTGGTAGTGATCCGCCACGCGGTCGGCATCAGGCGAAAACTCCGTCTTCGATGCGGCCAAGCGCGTCCTCGACTTCGCGAGCGCCGATCTCGGTGCCGGCGAGCTCGAGGGGCACTGCACCGCCAAGGCCGCGCTGACGGGTCGTCATCCATGTCTTCGCGGCAGCGCGGTCGTTGTTGAAGATTGCAGCCGCCCGGTGCATCAAGCGGACGGCGCGCAGGACGCGATCGGACTCGTCGGCTTTCAGGCGGCCTCTTACTTTCCGGCGAGTCATGGTCCGGGTCGGAATGTGCACCAAGGCGGCCACCTCCTCCGCCGAGAGGCCGAAGGCATGCTGCAGGCGCTCCACGGTCTTAAGAGTCGGTGCCAGGCTTTTGTTGTTTGCTTTTAGTGGAAACGATTTGACCATTATCAAAGTATCAAATCCTGGCACGGTCCACGGTCCACTGGCACGGTCCATGAAAGCTGCTTCGCCGTATTAAGAGTCATCGGGCTTGGAAGTCCCGCGTCGAATCCAAGCTGTCTCTTTGCGGAAGGTACGCGACACCGTAAAATTCCCAAGGATTGTCGAACGACAAGTGATTTTTTTCTTCCTTGGCGTCCTTTGCTCTTTGCGCGAGACATCCTCCCTCGCACCCAGCGGCCAGGGTTACCTTGAGCTATTTAAGCTTTTCGAAAAATTTCTCCCTTTCCAGCTCCTGCATCAGGCTCAAGTCGATGAACTGCTCGGGTTTGGCATTGGCCGCCTTCGGCATGCTCTTGAATTCGTCGAGTACCACCCGTACTTCATTGAGCGTCGGAAACGGACGGGCTTGAATAAACCGCAGCGCGTATTGATAGCCCTCCTCAAGAATCTCCGGATCGCCGATGCGCATATATTTCTTCAGAACGTTGACGGCGAAGTTTTTTTGCGTCTTGATCGCGCGAATTCCCTCGATCTCGCCGCGGAGAAAATTGAGCGCGGTGGCGCGCTGGCGCTGAACGAAGCTCTTGGTGGTCGCGATGACCGTGGCCGGATACTTGTAGTCGAGGCTCTCGAAGTCCGCCAATTCTTTGAACCCCGCCTTTTTTGCCGCTGTGAGCACCGGAGGCGACATGGAGCCCCCCGAAATCGCGCCGGCTTTCATCGCAGCCAACTGCTCCGGTATGCCGCCGATCTGGACGATCGTCACATCCTTGGACGGATCGAGGCCGAAGTTTCTCAGATACCTTCTGATCACCAAGTCGCTGAGCGCGCCGAAACGGCTTACGCCAAATTTCTTGCCCTTAAGATCCTCCGGTGTTTTGATGTCCGGCGTAACGACCAAGCTTTGGGGGATGAGCGGCACGAGTGTCAAGACGTTCACGCACTCTGCTCCCTGCAACGCCGCCTGGATCGTTCCGTTGCCGCCGAGCTGGATCATCGGCGCCTCCCCGGCCAACAGCGCCGCTGTGATCGTCGACGCGCTGCGAATCAGCACGAGGTCGACATCGAGGCCATATTTCTTGAAGAGTCCGCCTTCATAGGCGACCCACGTCGCTAACGACCACGAGCTTTCGGCGGAATAGGCCGCGCGAAGTTTCGTCAATTGCGCCAAAGCAACCGGCGCCCCTGTGACTGTCAAAAGCAGCGTTACTGCGATCACACGCGCGACAAATTCTTTCATAACACCTCGGTGCTAATAGCCTTCGCCCCAGGTAATTTCGATGCCAAGTTTTTTCTCACGCGCCCGCGTGAGGATTAGATCCGCGATCGCCAGCTCCGCAATTCCCTGACCGCCGTTGTTCTTGAACACCGTGATATCCGCGGCGCTATGTCGCCCCTGCTTCCGTCCGCTGACGATCTCCCGCAGTTCGATAATCGCGTCCCACGATAGTTGTCCGGCCTGCACTTGATCGTAAATATCGCCTTGTTGATCCTGTATCGCCAATTCGCGCGAGGCGATGCCGATAGCTGCCGCGCGCGCGAGAGTTTCATCGTCGAGCTCGCGCCTTTTTTGCGCGATCACCCCGGCTTGGACCATGCCGACGTTGCTGCCGACGATGGAGGTGACATGGGTCCCGGCGCGCAGCCAATCGCCGGAGAACACCGGTACGTTGGTATTGGTCGCCGCAAGCACGATGTCCGCGTGTTGGATAGCGTCTTTGACCTCGCTCACCGGCACGACATCGAGATGGAGGCCCGCGGCCATTTCTTCCGCGAAGCCTTCGCGGTGCTCGCGCGTCGGACTGAATACGGCGACCCGTTTGAGGCGTCGGATAGACGCCGCGGCGATGAGGTGATTGCGCGCCTGCTTGCCCACCCCAAGCAAGAGCAGCTCGGCGGCATCGGCCCGACTCATCCACTTCGTTCCCACCGCGCTGATCGCCGCCGTCATGAGATCGGAGGTTCGCAGCGGTACACCCTCCTTGGTCAAGCCTCGATGCGTCGATGAAAGTATCATCGCGACCGGCACCGCGTTGCGGCTATCGAATAAGAAATCGACCAGCGGGCTACGCAACGGGTAAGTCTGCACCCCGCCGCTGACGGCGAGAATTTCGCTTTGGATGCGCAAGCCAATCTTTTCACGCGACGGTAACGCCGCCGGCATTGAATTAAGTCGGGCGTCGCCAAAATGAAGCCGGCGCCGGGTGAGATTGATCTCCGGATATCTGCCCCAGTCGGCAAAAGCTTTTTCCACCGCATCGACGGCTTCCGCCATCGAGAGCAGGCCTTCGACCTCTTCCGGCCTAAGAATTAACATCGAAAATGTCTCGAAAGATTTTGGCCATGGCCGATTGCGATAGCAAAAACTCTGGCAAGCTGCTCAAAAAGATCTCAGAGGCGAGGCGCGCGACCAATCGACGAGCGGAGGCGTACTCGGGCAGTACGTTGGAGCGAGGCGATGGAGCGCAACGAAGCATATGAGTCTTTTTCAGCAGCTTGCTACGGCGAGGGCATGAAGCCCTTGTCGATCCATCCGCTCAGGTCGGCGCCGAACCATTCACTCGGCACCTCTCTGCCCAGTTTTCGTTTCTTGCACTCTTGATAAATCAGCGCTCCCGTGGCGGCGAATTGCATGCCGACCCCGGTGTTGCTCGTTCGGTTGCTAATTCATCGTATGCCCCCTCAAACTGCTGAACACGGAGTTCAGAGCGCTTTTTCAATCAGAACAACTCGTAGATTGCTGCTTGAGAGAGCACCATCGACAAAATAGTTCTCTGACCCCAAATTTCTGAACTGGCTCGCCGCTTAGTCGATCATATGCGTCGTCGCTTTCAGATGCTTATCGACGGTCGTGTAGCCTTTCCATTGGTCGACCAACCAGTAACGGACGCCGAACTCGAAGCGGAGTTCTTTCATGTCGCGGTCGTAGGGATTGAAATGCTGGTGGTGCATCATGCCCGGCGGCACGTGGACGGCGTCGCCTTGGTTCCAGTCGTAGCGTTTGCCGCCGATCTCGGAATAACCGTCGCCTTCGAGCGCGTAGAGATATGCTTCGGGGTGCGCGTGGCTGTGGCTCTTGGTGTGCGCCAGATCGACGAAGATCGAGCTGATCGCCACGCCGGTCGCTTTGAAGCCATTCTGCTTGCCGCTGCGGCCCATTAGAAAATAGGTCGCGCCATGCTTCGATTCGTCGGATTTTTCGAACTGCCCCTGGTGCATCGAGATGCGCCGGCCGTCTTCGGGCCAATATTGCGATTCTTCCTTCGAGAACGCGGCCAATACTTCGGGGTCGTTCTCGCCGCAATCTTCCAATTGTTCCATCTTTCCCATGTAGACATCCGCTTCGAGATGCCAGGCGAGCCCGGAAAGGTAGCCCACGGGCACTTTGCCGGTGTTGAACAGCTGATGCGTGGAGCGGTACGGCACGTGAAAAATCGTGCCCGGGGAAAAATCGTAGCGTTTGCCGTCAAGAATCATGAAACCTTCGCCGCTTTCGACGTAGATGGCTTCCTCGCCGTGAAGATGCCGGCCTGAATGCCAGCCCGCCGGAATTTCCGCTCTCATGAGGCAACTGCCGCCGGTCGGAAAACCCAGCTCCGGCGCGATCATCAACGCCGCTTTGTAATCCTGCGGCGTGCGCACCCATTTGAGATCTTTGCTTCGCGCAACTCGCGGCGCGTCCGCGACTTTCGCGTCATTGACCTTGGACCGTTCTAACCACGCGCTGTAGAAATCGCTCATCGTTCCTCCTAATCTAATATCGAATCGTTGATGACCACAAAAATTATCGGACGGGCTAGTTGATGTCAAATTGTCCGCCGGCGCACCGGGTTGCGGCGGCGCCGACGAATTGCTACCAGTCAGTTTTAAACCGGTTCGGCTCAATGAAAAAACTTTCGCTCGCCCTGTTGGGAATCCTGGCCGTTTTGGCCAGCATTGTTCTTGTCCGAACGGCGAGTTTCAGCTCCCGACGGCTTCAGGTCGAACCCGTCCAGGTGATCGCTATTGATCGGGATGCGGTCGCTAAGCGGCTCGCCGAAGCGATTCGCTTCCGCACCGTTTCGTTCCAGGATCACGCTGAGCCATCCGTAGCAGAGTTCGACCGGCTCCACGCGTTCATCGCATTGTCGTTTCCACGCCTGCACGAACAACTGACCAAACAAACCGTCAACGGTCACAGCCTTCTGTACACCTGGAACGGCAAAGACGTGCGGCTGAAACCGATGCTGCTGATGGGGCATATGGACGTGGTGCCGGTGGATGCACCAACCGAGCGGCAATGGACCCATCCGCCCTTCGCGGGACAAATCGCCAACGGTTACATCTGGGGACGCGGCGCAATGGACGATAAAGTCAGCGTCCTGGGGATTCTCGAAGCGGTCGAGTATCTCTTGAGCGCAGGTTTCCAACCGCAGCGGACGATCTACCTCGTATTCGGTCACGACGAAGAGATCGGCGGTCACAACGGGGCCGCCAAAATCGCCGAGCTGTTGCGCTCGCGTGGCGTCGAGCTGGAGTACGTCCTTGACGAAGGGATGAACATCGTCGACGGCATCATTCCGGGAATCGCCGCGCCGGCGGCTTTAATCGGCATCGCCGAGAAGGGATACTTGAGCCTTGAGTTGTCGGTGGAAACCACGGGAGGGCACAGTTCAATCCCCCCCGTCGACACCGCCATCGGCATCATCAGCCGCGCGTTACAAAGACTCCAAGCGGCGCCTTTCCCTGCGCGCCTCAGCGGACCGACGCGCCAGATGCTCGAATTCCTTGGGCCGGAAATGGCTTGGCCGCAGCGATTAGCGTTGGCAAATCTCTGGATCTCCGATCTTCTGGTCAAAAAACAATTGACGGCGTCGCCGCTCACCAACGCCGTCATGCGCACGACCCTGGCACCGACTCTGTTCAACGCCGGAGTCAAAGAAAACGCTCTGCCGACCCAAGCCCGCGCCGTGGTCAATCTGCGCATCCTGCCCGGCGATACGATCGCGGGCGCCACGGCGCATGTGCGCGCAACCATCGATGATCCACGAGTGAAAATCGCCGCCCTGCCCATTCGCGTGGAGCCGTCGGCGGTTTCGGACATCGAAGCGGCGAGTTTTCAACTGATCCACCGCACGATCCGCCATGTGATTCCCGAAGCGCTGGTGGCGCCTGCGTTACTGGTGGCCGCAACGGATTCCCGCCATTACGCCCCGTTAACCAAGAACATCTATCGATTCCTGCCGATCACACTCCGTTCAGAGGATGCCAGGAGGTATCACGGCATCAATGAGCGGATTTCACTTCAGGACTACGAGCGCTGCGTGCGGTTTTACCTGCAACTGATTCGAAACAGCCAGCCGTAAAATGTCTGTCGCGAACTTACGTCCGGATTTTTCGCAAACTGCTACGGGAGACGAAGAGACAGTTGTTCAAGGTTCCAGGTTCAACGTTCAAGGTTATTCGTGCAAAGGATCGACCACATTGAACTTTGAACCTTGAACATTGAACTCCCAGGACGGTGCACCTACCGATGCATCGCCATAAAAGCGAAAACCTTGGCGGCGTTGAACACGCTGTTGACCGACACGAGGTCGTGATCGGTGTGCTGAAAGCGGATATCCCGCGCGCCGTAGTTAATCGCCTGAATGCCGCGAAAGTTAAAAAGGCCCGTGTCG
>JACPFE010000030.1 GCA_016183145.1 Deltaproteobacteria bacterium
CCGCTACGCAACCCTGAGGATTGCCCTCTCCAATGATATTACCAGAGAAAGCCGCATCCTTTACTACCGCCAGATTCAGGAGCGGGTTAAGAAAATCGCTCCATTCATTACCTTTGATCGTGACGCCTATCTCGTCATCGCTGAGGGCGGCCGCCTGTTCTGGATCATCGACGGATACACCACATCGAACCGCTATCCCTACTCGGAGCCGACCGGAAGACTGGGGAACTACATTCGCAATTCAGTCAAGGCGGTCGTGGATGCCTACGACGGAACCGTGAGCTTTTACCTTAGTAACCCGGAAGATCCCATCATCCTCGCCTACGCCAAAATTTTCCCCGGCCTTTTCAAGCTCTTAGATGCGATGCCCGCAAGTCTGCGCGCCCATATTCGCTATCCCCAGGATCTGTTTGCGGTGCAGGCTCGGATATATGCCACTTATCACATGCAGGATCCTCAAGTCTTCTATAATAAGGAAGATCTGCTAAGCATTCCGCGTCAGGCGGGGGAGCCGCAAGAGCCCGATATAGGGAGGATGATGGGGCGAGTGGCGGTGCGAGGGACGGAACGGGAGATAGACCCCTACTACACGATCATGCGTCTTCCCGACGAGAAGAAAGAGGAGTTTGTTTTGCTTCTCCCTTTCACTCCCAACAAGAAAGACAACATGCGGGCGTGGCTAGCGGCGCGCAGTGATCCGCCAAACTACGGCAAGCTGATCGCCCTGGATTTTCCCAAGGCGAAGTTAGTCTATGGACCGAAGCAGATCGATGCCCGGATCGACCAGGACGCTTTCATCTCGCAACAGTTGAGCCTCTGGAGCCAACGCGGATCTCAGGTGATCCGCGGCAGCCTCCTGGCAATTCCAATCGAAAAGTCGCTTCTCTATGTCCAGCCGCTTTATCTAGCAGCGGAAAAAGGGTCGCTTCCCGAACTAAAGAGAGTCATCGTGGCCTTTGGCAATCAGATCGCTATGGAGGAAAGCCTCGAGCTGGCCCTCCAGCGCGTTTTCAGCGGTCGAGTGGCGCCCGTGACGGCGGCTCAAGCGGGGCAGGTGGCTCCGTCCCCTGGGGTCGCGGCAGCGGAGAAGAGCTTGGCGAGCCGAGCCGTGGAGCATTTCAATCGGTCGCAGGAATTCCTGCGCCAGAGAAATTGGACCGGATATGGCGAGGAGCAGAAGCGACTTGAGGCCGTGCTCAACGAGATGCAGAAAGCTGCGAAATAGACGGCCACTGGAAGCAAATTTTATTCGCGTTCGCAATCGAATGAAACATGATGAACCGAAATAAAGGTTAGCGAATGAGTAACGACTCCATTCCCGGTTTGACGTTGTTCAATCGCGGCAAGGTGCGCGACATTTACGACCTAGGGGATAAGCTTCTGCTGGTCGCCAGCGACCGCATATCCGCGTTCGATGTAATCCTCCCGACGCTGATTCCAGACAAAGGTAAGATCTTGACCGCGCTGTCGGTTTACTGGTTCGGCGTCATGAAGGACATCGTGCCGCACCATTTGATTACGGCGAATGTCGATGAATTTCCTCCGGCCTGCCGTCCGCACAAGGCCAAGCTCGAAGGCCGCAGCATGCTGGTGAAAAAGAGCAATCCGGCGCCGGTGGAATGCATCGTGCGCGGCTATCTAGCCGGTTCGGGATGGAAGGATTACAAAGAAACCGGCGCCCTGTGCGGTATTCCGTTACCGAAGGGGCTAATGGAAGCCTCGCGCCTCGATGAGCCGATCTTCACTCCCTCCACTAAAGCTCCGGTCGGGCATCATGACATCAACATCACGTTCGACCAGATGATCGAGAAGGTTGGTCGGCAACGGGCCGAGAAGATGCGCGACGCGACCATCGCGATCTACAGCCGCGCGCGCGCCATGGGAGAGAAGAAAGGGATCATCATCGCTGACACCAAACTTGAGTTCGGGATAGAAGGCGACGACGTCATACTCATCGACGAAGTTCTGACACCCGATTCTTCCCGTTTCTGGCCGGCGGATACGTATAAGGTCGGGACTTCACCCGAGAGTTTCGACAAACAGTTTGTGCGCAATTACCTTCTCAATCTGCCCTGGGATATGAAATCGCCGCCGCCCGCGCTACCGCCGGAGGTCGTGTGTAAGACGCAGGAAAAATACTCAGAGGCGCTCAGGCGGCTCACTTCCGGTTAAAGCCACCCTCAGCTTTCACCACGAAGCTCACGAAGGACACGAAGGATTGAAAAGTCAAAGATCTTAAACTTCGTGCTCTTCGTGTCCTCCTTTGAAAATACCCGTTTGGGGATGAGAACGAAGAGGCCCGCCTAGGTTCCGTCATACCCGCGAAAGCGGGTATCCAGGCTAATTCGGCGCAACAAACCTGGATTCCCGCGTGCGCGGGAATGACGACTCGAGGAGGACGCCACGTGGAAGGAACTCCCTCCATTTTCATTCTCGGCGGGCGAGCGTAAGATCATGGCACACTTCGTGGTGAATACTTCTCCACACTAAACTTGGAAGAAAAATAACAAACGGCCCTAACCTGGCTGAGTGGAAGCCAAGCTAAGGCCGTTTCAGTTCGATCGCTTTATCCCGCTTATTCTTTTGCCGCCGCCCGCATCGTCACGCCGGAAGATTCGGAACCACCGGAACCGACCTCTTGGTAAATCTTGCCGCCGCTTTTCTTGAACTCCTCGGCCTTCTCCCGCATGCCGGCTTCCAGCGCGGCCTGCTCCTCCAGTCCTTTCTGCGCGGCGTAGTCGCGCACGTCCTGGGTGATCTTCATCGAACAGAAGTGCGGGCCGCACATGGAGCAGAAGTGCGCGACCTTGGCGCCTTGCGCCGGCAGCGTCTCGTCGTGGAACTCGCGGGCGGTGTCGGGGTCCAAGCTTAAGTTAATCTGATCTTCCCAGCGGAACTCGAAGCGCGCCGCGCTCAGCGCATCGTCGCGCGTCTGCGCGCCGGGCATAGCAGAGCATCGCGGTGCCAAACCAGCCGATCATCGCCGCGCCGATGGCGCTGGTGATGTGATCGTAACCCGGCGCGATGTCGGTGGTCAGGGGTCCCAGCGTGTAGAACGGCGCCTCGTGGCACACTTCTAACTGCTTGGTCATATTCTCATGGATCAGGTGCATCGGCACGTGGCCCGGCCCTTCGATCATCACCTGCACGTCATGCTTCCAGGCGATCTTGGTCAGCTCGCCCAACGTCTCCAGCTCGCCGAACTGCGCTTCGTCGTTGGCGTCCGCGATGCATCCCGGCCGCAGCCCGTCGCCGAGGGAAAACGCGACATCGTAAGTCTTCATGATCTCGCAGATGTCTTCAAAGCGGGTGTAAAGAAAATTCTCCTTGTGATGCGCCAGGCACCACTTGGCCAAAATCGACCCGCCGCGCGACACGATGCCGGTGACCCGTTTCGCGGTCAACGGCACGTAGCGCAGCAGCACGCCGGCGTGAATGGTAAAGTAGGACACTCCCTGCTCGGCCTGTTCGATCAGAGTATCGCGGAAGATCTCCCAGGTAAGCTCTTCTGCCTTGCCGTCGACTTTCTCCAGCGCTTGATAGATCGGCACAGTGCCGATGGGGACGGGGGAATTGCGCAGAATCCATTCGCGGGTCTCATGGATATTGTCGCCGGTGGAGAGATCCATTACCGTATCCGAGCCCCAGCGCGTCGCCCAGATCATCTTCTCGACTTCTTCCTCGACCGACGAGGCGACGGCGGAGTTGCCGATGTTCGCGTTGATTTTCACCAGAAAATTGCGCCCGATGATCATCGGCTCGCTTTCGGGATGATTGATGTTGGCGGGAATAATCGCCCGCCCGCGGGCGACTTCGTCACGGACGAATTCCGGCGTAACGAATTTGGGAATCGCGGCGCCAAAGCTGTTGCCCGCGTGAGCGCGCGACGCGCCGCTGGCGCCGTTCTCAATGGCCTTCTCACGGCCGATATTTTCGCGAATGGCGATGTATTCCATCTCCGGAGTGATCATGCCCTTTTTCGCATAGTGCATCTGGGAAACGTTGCGGCCCGGTTTGGCGCGCAAAACCGGACGCCTGGAAGCCTCGGGGAAGCGCTCACTGTCGGAGCCATTCTTCGCGCCGTTCTTTCCGTTGCCATTGGCAAAACGGTAGGCAGGAACCTCTTCGACGTCGCCGCGCGCTTTGATCCAATCCGAACGCAAAGGCTTGAGGCCTTTGCGAATGTCGGTCTCCACCGTTGGGTCTGTGTATGGTCCCGAGGTATCGTAAACCATGACCGGCGCATTGCCGCTACCGGCGTGCGTGTCGCCGACGCTGATGGCGCGCATTGCAACGCCGATCTCCGGACGGTGATGGTCATGAACGTAGATTTTCTGCGAAGCGGGCAAGGGGTGCGCGGTGATTCCCTCTTGCTTCGATCCGATTTGGTTTTTGGAGCTCGCCATTTTGATCCCTCCCTGGGATTTCACTGCCCGATCTCGGTTATACGTGACGGTAGGGCTTTACGTATTCTTCGTAGAGCCCTTCTTTGCCCTTCTCTTCCAGCTCCCGTGATCGCTTCATTAGAACCTCTTTGGTCTCGACGAAATCCATCCGGCTGAAGCCGAGATTGCCGGGGTGTGTTCCCGAATCCATGCGGATGGCGTCGCACGGGCAGGCCTCGACGCAGAATCCGCAATAGATACACCGCAGCGTGTCGATCTCATAGCGAACCGGATACTTTTCCACGGAATTATCGGGATATTCACCGGCCTGGATGTAAATGCACTCGGCCGGGCAAGCGGTGGCGCAGAGAAAACATGCCGTGCACTGCACCGTCCCGTCTTCTTTCAGCGTCAGCCGGTGGCGGCCGCGGAAGGTTTCCGGATACGGCGCTCTCTCGTCCGGATACTGGACGGTAACCGAGGCTTGAAGATCTCTGGCCAAGCCGAACTGATGGAGAGCATGAACCGTGAGATTGCGCCAGAAGCGATAGCCCGTAACCGTCAGACCGCGGATGACTTCCGGGAAATATAACCGCTCCCAAAGAGACATCTCTTCGATTCGTTTCATCCTTCGGTTCCTGAATTGACACACGCGACCGCGCGTGAAGAAAGATTTGGCAAATCAGAGTCTTTGCCGCCTCAAAGTCAATCCAACTTTACCTTATAGACCATTAACAGGGGTTGTCAAGGAAGTGAAATGGCAGCGGCGGCGCGCTCGCGCCCGTCACTCCGAATCGTATTGGAGAATCGAAAAAACGGTGTGCGGCTTGAGCCTTTCCCTGCCCTTTAAGAACGCAAGTTCGATGACGAAAGCGCATTCCACCACCGTTGCGCCAAGCTTGGATACCAGCTCCGTCGCCGCCACCGCGGTCCCGCCCGTGGCGATCAGATCGTCGGCGATCACCACGCGGGCATGATTGCGAATGGCATCGATGTGGATTTCAAGCGCATCCGTCCCATACTCCAGCTCATAGCTCGCCCGATGGGTTTCGTAAGGCAGCTTGCCCGGCTTGCGTGTGGATTTCAAGCGCATCCGTCCCATACTCCAGCTCATAGCTCGCCCGATGGGTTTCGTAAGGCAGCTTGCCCGGCTTGCGGACGACGCAAAAACCCGCGCCGAGCTTATAGGCTAACGCCGAGCCGACGATGAACCCACGAGACTCGATCCCCAGAACGGTATCGATCTGCTGCGACCGATAGCGCTCCGCCAGAATATCGATGGTCCGGGAAAATAACGGGCCATTGCCCAGAAGCGGCGTAATATCTTTGAATACGATGCCCGGTTTCGGGAAATCGGGAATGTCGCGAATGATTTGGCGGATGGCGGCGATATCGTTACTCATGCCCGTCAGCTACCATAATTGACTTGAACCGGCAACTGAGTTGGTGAACTGGAGCACTGGAGTAATGGAGTGTTGGAGTAGTGGGTTCGGAGACCGTTACGTTGTCTTCGCTGATGAGATTGCCGATGACATCCGATGAAAAACCGCACTGGGGACTGATGGCGAGCTGGTCGAGCGGGGCGTACTTGCTCGCCTCGTCGATGCGGCGTTTGAGGTCGTCGATCTTCTCCAGCTGTGGCACCTTCGTGCTCACCAATCCCAGCACGACGACTTTCCCTTTGGGCAGGAAACGCAGCGGTTCGAAACCGCCGGCGCGCGGACTGTCGTACTCGAACAAAAAACGGTCGTGCTTGAGCTCGTTCAACAACCGCTCGGCGATGTCGTCGTAGGTGCCTTCGCGGTGCCACATGCTGCGCTGATTGCCGCGGCAAAGGTGAATGCCGAAAGTCACATCATCGAATCCGTCGAGCAACCGGTTATCCGCCTGAAGTGATCGGCTGAAATTTTCCTGCGGATCTTCGCCGCGCTCGCGCATCGCCTGGAGCGATGGCGGATCGACATAGGCCGTGTACCCCGGCGCGTCGATCTGCACGTAGCCGCAGCCGCCCTGCACCAGCCCGGCGATGATCTCCCGTTCCACCTTCACGACGTCAGCCATGAAATCATCCATGTTTGCGTAAACGGCCTTGGAGTTTTGCCAGTCGAACCGTTGCGAGATGCGATCAGGGCCGATCAGTGCGACCTTCGCCGGTTTTCGCGCCACTTGACTTAAGAATCGATACTCTTCAACCGGAACGTTGCGCGCGAGACTAAGCCGCGCCACCACGGGTCGCCGCTGGGAAACGGCCGTCCCTTTGACTTCTCCGCTATTTGGAATCTCCCAGCGCTGAAGCGGCCGACCGCCTTCGATCCGCTGTTCATAAAATTTCAGGCTGGCTCGACCGGCATCGTAGCCGGATACGGATTCCCCAAAGCTGTCTTGAAAATTGAGCCGTCGATACTCGCCGTCGGTCACGACGTCTAAACCCAATTGCTCTTGGAGCCCAACCGCGGCGCGAATCCCCTCGTCCTCCACGGCGCGCAATTGTTCGAGCGTGATTTTCCCGTCATCGTAACTGACACGCGCCTCTTTTAACCGCGCCGGACGCAAAAGACTCCCGACGACATCGTTTCTGATTCTTGCCAAGTTTTTCATAATCCGGCTTCCTGACCTTCCGGTGAAACCATAACCGACGCCGGCGCGCAGCACAACCTGGGGAAATAGCGGCCGGGATCTTGCGCCCTATTGTTTTTACGAATCTCGAAATGCAGATGCGGTCCCGTGACTCTGCCGGTGCTGCCGACCGTGGCGACGACCTCGCCACGCGACACCCTTTGCCCCTCGCGCACCAGATTGGCTTTGTTGTGGGCGTAGACGGACACGATCCCGTCCGCATGGCGCAGGATAACCATGTTACCATAGCCCCTTAATTGATCGCTGTAGATAACCTCGCCCTTCTCGATGGCGCGAATCGGCGTGCCTTCGGGCGCCGAGATATCGACGCCGTCGTGGAAGGTCGCGCCGCGCGGGCCAAATCCCGAATTGATCGTGCCACTGACGGGCCACAGGAACCTTTCCACCTCGGGCTCCGCCGGTTCACGGAGACCAGGCGGTTCGGTCGGTGGCTCCGCGGGCGTGATGATGTCGACCGGAAGTTGTCGCGCCGCTCCGGGGATAAAAATCCTTTGGCCGGCGCGGAGCTGGCTCGGGTCTCGGATCCGATTGAGCCGAGCCAACGTTTCGTGATTTATGTCGTAGGCTCGGCCAATGCGAAAAAGATTCTCGCCCGGTCGAACCACATGATAGATTCCCTGAGGTTTCTTTGGCGGATAGCTAACCGTCCGGGGTGCGCAACCGATCCATGCGCAGATGCACGCAATGATCAAAATGCTGCGCAGCATGGCACCGTTTCGAGCCTGCTGTTTCGAGTTTCGCGTTAATCCGAGAGCCGAGACCCGAAACCCGAAACCGATTCTAATCCCGCCAGCCGTACTTCCCCCAAAGTTTGACGAACCGGCACTCCCCGAGCCGCTCTTCTTCGCAACCGGCGGCGCCGCGCGTTATTCTCATCAGATCTTGTGATTGCCCGTCGCCCACCGGAATGACCAATCGGCCGCCGACGGTCAACTGTTCGACGAGCGGCTTGGGCACCGCCGGCGCGCCCGCCGCGACGATAATGGCATCGTAGGGCGCATGCTCGGACCAGCCGATGGTGCCGTCGCCGACGTGGATGGCGACGTTGTGATATTCGAGCCGGTCCAAAAGCGCTCTCGCCGTGCGCGCCAGGGCGCGAATCTTCTCCACGGAAAAAACGTTGAAACAGATCTCCGCGAGCATGGCCGTTTGGTAGCCCGACCCCGTCCCCACTTCGAGGACCCGTTCTTCGCCCCGCAGGTCGAGAGCCTCCGTCATCCGCGCGGCCATATAAGGTTGGGATAGAGTTTGCTTTTCACCGATCGGTAGCGCGCTGTCTTCGTAGGATTGATTGGCGATGCCGGCATCGACGAAGAAATGGCGGGGAATCTTGCGCATCGCTTCGATCACCCGCAGATCTTTGATCCCGCGCCCGATGATCTGCTCTTGAACCATTTTCTCTCTGGCCCAGGCGAAGTCGTTTGAAATGGGCTGAGGGGCTGTCACGTGTTGATAGATATAAGGATGGTCGAGGCGAACGGGTTTGGACCTATGACCACACCCGCCCCGGGGACTTTAGCTAGAATTGGCTCCCTTGTCAGGTCGGATATCCCACGAGTACAACGCGGTAGGATGTTATCATAGCGCACACCGGTTTTCGAGGGGATTTTCCCCAGCATCAGCCCGCTTCGCGTATGGATGGATTGACGGCAGGTTCGCTCACCGCAGCATGCCAGGGAGAGAAACTGAGATAGCGATCAGGGGTAAATCATTCAGGCAACACCATTCCCGGCCTAACTCGCGACCGCTCTCACGCCGGCAAGAACTCCTTGTTTCCCAGGCTCGCCTGACGGCTTGGCGATAAACCGCTTGATCGACTCATCGCTGGCGAAGATCTTCTGAGCGCGCTGGGTATCGACCTCGATGGCGATGATGTGCGGGTCATCGGTCCTGGCCGCTTTGAAAACGCCGTTGTGAATCATGCGGCGCACTGACAGCCGATTATCGGCCGATGGGTTCACATAGTGCACGAGGTCGGTCTTGTACCGATGCAGCAGGAAAAAATGCATCAGCGTCATCAACCGGCGATTGCGATATTTCTTGAACGTGTTCTGGTCTTTCACCGCAAGTACTTTTCGCCCCTCTCGATCCCGATCGACTCGAAAGGTGATTTCGGCGAGCTTATCGCGGGGTTCATCGAAGACGTTCAGCATCATTTCCTCGGAACCGGCAAAGCGCTCCTTGAGCTCGACGTTCAGCGCTCCCCGGTCATAAAGACCTTGCATTTTCCAATAGTCGACCCACATGTGCAGCCATCTTTCGAGAACGCTGGTGGGGACCTCGACGGCTTTACGGTGCTGCGTCTCGGTGGATTTTCCGCCCATGGACGTCGTGGTGAGCGACGCCCCGCGAGCCGCGCGACGATAACGATCCGCCCAATCGCCGCCGACAAACGTCTGCGGATATTGCGCCGGGTCATGGGCCAGCCGGAGCGAACGCTGTACCAACCTGACGAAACCTAGCACGCCCTCTTCTCTCAGTGCCCGCGCCAGCCGGCCGTTGGACAGCGCCTCGGTCTGGTGGCCTGCGTAAGTGATGAAGTTGAAGACGTAGCCCATCTTGCCGAGCTCAGCGGCAAAGACGCGGATTTGGTCATCGGTAAATCCCCAGGCGTCCCAATTCCATGAAGGCGACAGGTTATAGGCCAGCATCTTGTGCGGGTAAACGGCATGGATGGCGTCGGCCCATAATTTGTCGTCGTCCAAGTCAGGCTTCGCTGTTTCGCGCCATAATAAATCCGTGAAGGGCGCCATCGCCAAGCCCCTCTGAATCGCCATCTCCCGCCCGCCAGTGATCTGATAGAAGCCTTCCGGCGTCCGCGGCAGATCCCAATCCCAGAAAACGTTGATGCCCATGGATTGCGCCAACTCGCGAGCTTCCTGGTAGGAAACGCCGTTGGCTAACCTTCTCCATCGCTCCACCGACATCGGACGTTTGCCGCGGATTTGTGTCCGGGTCTGCATCGCCTCGGCGACCGCGTCGGCAAAGGTTTTAAGACCGGCCTTTTGGGCCCACCTTTGACGGACCGACGCCAGGAGATGATCCACCGTATCTTCGGTGACTTTCTTGATCATGACTTCCAGCGCCGCCAGTTGCTCACGGGCCTCGCGTTGGCCCGCTCCTTGTCGATGAACACGCTGGCGAGTCGTCTTGAGCGCTTCGAGCTCCTTGCCGATTTTCTTGATTCCTTCATTGATCAGCGCCGCGAGACGCTCTTGTTTGAGCCACTCCTCGGCGTCCCGATAGGCTCGTTGTGAAATCTTATGCAATAAATGGCCGTTAATCTCTTCAAATCCCTCTTGGTAAAATCTTCTTATGACTGCCAGGTTGACATTTTTAAACGGTACGATGGGCTGCGTCGCCCCGTATACGAACGGATGATCTCGCTCGTCATCTACGCTATCGATGGCGGTCGCATCATTGGAGTCGGTTCGCGCCACGATCACGCCCGGAATCTTCATGACGTCGAACTGGAGCCGGGCGGTGTTGAGCCGCGCGATCGACTCCGTGGTCGAAACCAGCACCTTCTGCCCCTGATGCCCGCAGACCTTGCAGCCCGCCCGCTGGTCCTCGATGTGAATCGAGCCGATTTTGCTTTCGACGAATTTCTTGACGAGATTACGGATATGATGCTCGCCGCCATGTCCCGTGTCGCCGTCCGGAATGATCAGTGGCGGGTTGAACGCGATGGCGTGATTTTTCTTGCGCTGCGCCGAGGTCATCCTGATTCGATTGGACCTTTGAACCTCGTCTTGATGCAGCAACGCGCGCACCCATGACGCGCCTTCTTTAGGAACTCGGTCCAGGGCGTAATTGGCAAGATCGGCGCCGGGGTCTTCGCTGTCCGATCCTCTTGCCGAAGTCGCCCAACCGCCGAGATAGAGAACCTTGATTCCCTCCATGACGGCCCTGACCGCTCCGGTGGGCGAAAACGGACCGTAGGTTATCTCTTGCTTCTTTTCTTTGAACAGCGTCTGTAAATAGTCATACAGTTTCACGGCCGCCTGCTTGGCAACCGTGTGTTCTTCGTGGAGGCTTCCGCGCAGCGCCACGACCTCATAGGGCGTGTGCAGGCGCGTGATCTGGCGAAACCTCTGGCTTTGGAACCAGGCCTCCGTCTCACGCAGTTCCTTGGCCCACTCGACGGCCTCTGCATCGCGCCGGGTATCCAGCCGAATAACATTATCCATTATGCAAACCTCACCGCTATATTTATTGACAGTCGGTTATCCCGACGTCTTTCTTCAGGAATTCATATAGCACGAAGGCCAATTTATCTCCAACATATAGCCAATCGTCTTGATCGGAAGCGGACAAAAGCGAGGCGGGAGCTGACTGCGCCACCAATGGAAACAAAAGATTCGTTGAGAAAGAAGGAATGGTCGGGGCGAGCGGATTTGAACCGCTGACCACACGCACCCCAAGCGTGTGCGCTACCAGGCTGCGCTACGCCCCGACGGGGGTTTGAAAATAGGAATCTATCACTGCCTGGGACTCAAATCAATTTACCCAGCGCGGCTGAACCGTAAAAGAAATGGTTTCCACCACGGAGACGCAGAGCACGCGGAGTTTTTTTCTTTGTACCCCCCTCTCGGCGTCCTCCGCGCCTCAGCGGTGAGAGACTTGAGTCCGGCTTAACCAGCTAGGCACAAGGAACGCGCCGATCCCATCGGCCCCACCCCGCTTGCCAACCGATGTGAAATTCACTAGCTTGGCCTTGGAGGTTATCGATGTTTGGCATCGGCATGCCGGAACTGCTGTTGATCCTGGCGCTGGCGCTTATCGTTCTCGGTCCGAAAAAACTTCCCGAGCTGGCTAAGGCGCTCGGCAAAGGATTGGCCGAGTTTCGCCGCGCGACCGACGAAATCAAGGACGAGTTCCGGCAAATGGAGCAAGAGATTGACGAATCATCCACGGCCGCCACTCCCAAGAACGATCCGCCTTTAGAAAAACCCGCGGAATCGCCTCCTCCAACGAATCCACCCGACGCCACCGAGAAAAAGTGAGCAAGAGCCAAGGTCACGGCCAGCCGGCCGATGTCCAGATGCCTTTTACCTCGCATCTGGGAGAACTTCGTTCGCGCCTGATCAAATCCTGCCTGACCGTCGCCGTCGCGTTTATCGGCTGCTTCGCCGTGGTGGAGGAAATTTTTTTCGTGCTCGCCGCGCCGCTGCGGCGCCTCTCCATCGAAGGGCTGACCCTCATCGGCACGGGGGTGACCGAAGCTTTCTTCACCAAGATGAAGGTGGGGTTCGTCGCTGCCGTGGTTGTCGCGCTGCCGGTGCTCCTGTGGCAGGCCTGGCAGTTCATCGCGCCGGGACTCTATGAGCATGAGAAGCGCTACACGCGAAGTTTCGTCCTGTTCGGCTCGCTGTTTTTTCTCGCCGGCGCGGCCTTCTGCTATGAAGTGGTCGTGCAGCTGGGCTTGAACTTTCTCCTGCGCAGATACGCGGCGCTGGGCGTGCAACCAATGATTCAGGTCGGCGATTACCTGTCCATCGTGTCCCGGCTGGTTTTAGCGTTCGGGGCGATGTTTCAGTTGCCGGTGGTGATTTTTTGTCTGACCCGCGTCGGCTTGATCGACGACCGCTTTCTCATAAGGCACTACCGCTATGCCATCATCCTCATCGCCCTGCTCGCCGCGATCCTGACGCCGCCCGATCTCGTCGCGCAACTATTATTGATGGTGCCCCTCGGCCTACTCTATGGGGTCGGCATTGGAGTAGCTTACTTCGCCCGCCGAAAGACCGAGCCGTAAGAGATCTCACCGCGGA
>JACPFE010000031.1 GCA_016183145.1 Deltaproteobacteria bacterium
CAGCTCCGTCATCAGGTGCGGGTGTCGCTGCGTATCGTTGACGCTCATCGGCCCGCCCAGCACGACCAGGCCGTGGTAGCCGTCCAAGCTCGGTTGCGCGTCCGGATGACGGGCGAAGTTCACGTAGCGGATGCGAAAACCGTTGCGCTTTAGCAGCGGATTGAGCGTGCCGAGGAGCTCGTGGGCGACATGCTGCAAGACGAGAAGCTTTCTCATGATGGTAATTGCGGCCTGATGAGCATTTTTTGTCTATTATAACGAGGCGCCGAAGAATTTGAAACCATCAAACGCTGCGACCACAGGATCCTGATAACCGGTAGTGGTTGCTGTCGCCTGGTGATAAGAGTGGACGCAGGGAGCAGGGAGCGAAACGATGAAAAACCGCGAGACCGGCGCGGCGTGGGCCTATCATAACGGCACTAAGCATTCCTACCATAGCATCCGGACGAATCCGCACTATCTCGACTGGGAGAACCAGCCGATGCCGTTCAAGATCTATTCCGCGCTGCCCCCGATCCCCTTGCGGCGATCTTTATCGTCATCAGAGATGCCCGCGCTTGCCGCAATCGGGGCCATCCCTGCTCCTGGTGGCGACTCCGTGAGACCAACGAGTCAAATCCTTGCGGAGATATTTTTCCTTGCCGCGGGCGTCACCAAGCGCAGGAGTTATCCGGGAGGAGAGATGCTCTTTCGGGCGGCGGCCTGCACGGGCGCGCTCTATCACATCGATCTCTATCTTGCCTGCGGCGCCCTCGACGATCTCGAAGCCGGAGTTTATCACTTTAGCCCGCATGATTTTGCCCTGCGCAGGCTGCGACAGGGAGACCACCGTGCTGTGCTCGTTCATGCGAGCGGAACAGAACCGTCGATTATGACCGCGCCGGCGATCCTGATCTGTGCTTCGACCTACTGGCGCAACGCCTGGAAGTATCAGGCACGCGCCTATCGCCACTGCTACTGGGACAACGGCACCATTCTCGCCAATCTGTTGGCAGCGGCCAGCGCGCGCCAACTGCCGGCGAAAGTGGTCGTCGGCTTCGTCGATGCCTCGGTGAGCGAGCTGTTGGGCTTAGATGTCAAGCGCGAAGCGCCGCTCTCTTTAATAGCTCTGGACCACATGACCTCTCACGCGCCGGTGCCGCCACCAACAATGGAGCCGCTGGCGTTGGAGACGGTGCCGTTGTCGAAGAGCGAGATCGATTACCCGGCGATGAGAGCCTTGCACGAGGCTTCTTCTTTGAAGAGCGAAGAGGAGGTTGCGGCTTGGCACGCCGAGGCGCCACGAAAAGGCCCTTCGACTCCGCTAAGGACACGCGGAGGGGGAACGGACGAAGGCGGAAAAGTAGCGAGGCTTTTCCCTCCAGGATAAGATCGAGGAGGTCGTCATCCGGCGCGGCTCGACGCGCCAGTTTGCCCGTGAATCGATCACCTTCGCGCAGCTCTCCACCATGCTCGACCGCGCCACTCGCGGGATACCGGCGGATTTTTTGAATTCAGGCGAGTCGCTTAACGATCTTTACTTGATCATTCATGCGGTGGACGATATCCGGCCCGGTGCTTACTACTTTCGGCGGGACAAACGCGCGCTTGAGTTGCTTAAAGAAGGCGATTTTCGCCGCGAAGCGGGTTATCTCGGCTTGGGTCAGGAAATTCCCGCCGATTGCAGCGTCAACATTTACTTTCTCGCCGACCTCAATCGCGCCTTGGAGCGCTTCGGTAACCGCGGCTATCGCGCCGCCCAACTCGAGGCCAGCATCATGGGCGGAAAACTTTATCTGGCCGCCTACGCCCAGCGCCTCGGCGCCTCCGGGCTGACCTTCTTTGACGACGACGTTACCGAATTTTTTTCGCCCCACGCCGCCGGAAAGAGCGTGATGTTTTTGCTCGCGCTGGGGAAGTCAGCAAAGAAGAGAGGGTTAAACGTTATTTAGGCTGGGGGCGCAACAATTAGGCTAGCTCCATAACGAGACGCTTGCCTTTTACCTGTGCTTTAATCTTTCGGCCTTTTCTTGCGCCTATGGAACCCAACCACTCCCTGGGAACACGAACGACCGCGCCTCTGGCTCCGACTTTAGCCACATACACCGATCTGACACTTGCCGCGCCGCGCGCGGAGACCTTCCAGCCTTCCTCTCCAAGAGTTTCAATCGCATCGTGGGTGTTCCAAAATTCCCGCTCAGCCTTTATGGAAGCGAACTTGGGCATTCGTCGCATGTTATTTCCCTCTTTTTCTAAACCACTGTCGTTCTGCTGTGGTCATGTCTCGCGTGGTCACGACTCGATAATTGCCCGACGGTTTGCGTGCCAGCACAACAAACAAATATCTGCCACTGTCACTACGGCCTAACACGTAGTACGTTCCTCCGCGCCCTCTGCGGAAAACATGACGACTCCGCGCCCTCTGCGGAAAACATGACGACCCTCGAGGGTTTCTTCAACTTCCTGCGGTCCCCGTTGGCCTATCGAAGATTGAGGCAATCCATGTCATCGAAATGAAGGCATGAATGTTCGCACGACTGTCCAGAGATGATCGTTTTCTTGTTTGTTTGCGTTAATTCGATGACCTCCCACATATATTCGTCCACTTTCTTGACTGCGAGAAAAAATCTTTTTTGCGCAAGATCAAACAATGAACCGGGCTTCAATTTCGCGAAGCGTTCTCGCCGGTTTTGCAGTTCCTCCTCTTTGCTAAGAACCCTCAACATAGTGACGCTCCATGATTCTGGTGACTACTGTGGGCCGCTGTTTCTGCGTCGCCAGGTCAGTAACTGAGGACGACGTTCCCGCCCAGGGTAACGATGCCGGTGACCCGGAATCGGGTCAAGCGGCGGGTTAGGCGGGTTCGCCCGGAATGAACGGAATGAGGCCGCGCCGATGCGCCTCTTCCTGCAACTCCCGGGGAAGGCGCCGGGCATCAACGACGAACCCGTTGAGTTCCACCATCCACGCCAGCGGGTTATCAGCCAGCCGACTCGGCAAGCACCACCGAGGGTCGAGCTGCCCGATGCGGAACATGCGCATGATCTCGCGCCCCTTCGCGGCCCCGTTGCTCGGGCTCACTCCGAACGCGCTACATAGATCCGCCCCGCGCATGTGTGGCTTCTGGGCCGGGTCGAACAAGAAGTTGGCAGCACCCACAGCGTACAGGACGCCGCACGCCCAAGTGTTCACGCGACCCCGAATTAGCGGGCACGGCCGCTTGCGAGCCAAGCCTGCGGCCAGCGTCCGCGCCAAGCTGGCGTACTCGTCGGTCAGGTAGCTCGCACAGACCTGATCCGTCAGCTCGACGACCGCTTCGAACCACGGTCGTGTCGCCTTGGGCACTGAATCCTTGTTGCGATTGTCTTCCATGCTTCGCTCGAATCCGCCTAACGTATAGCGTTTTATCCTCCAAAGCGTGGGAGTAATCAAGTTCCAGGGAAATCGCCGAGATGGCGGCAGAGGGATAAACCTGTCCTGAGCATGGTCGAAGGAACGTGTTGGACTAAACCGCGGAGCAGCACGGACGTTGCGGCTATGCGTTTTGGGATACCGGACGTTGTTGACTAGCTGGACAAAGTCTAAGCCCTCGGATGTTAAAGCCGCGAACGTGACTTTCCTGAATAAACCTAGTCCACTTAGTCAACAACGTCCCCTAGGATAGTTCCAAGGTTAACGATTCACTCGTAACTCATCGCGCCGCGAGGCTGGAGAACGCGGATCTCCAGCGAAAGAGGCAATGCGTCCTTGCTGACCGTCAGCGTGTCGGTT
>JACPFE010000488.1 GCA_016183145.1 Deltaproteobacteria bacterium
AGTATTCGGAGTTTGGCTGCCGGGACAATTGGTAGAAGTCCAGGTACCGGGAATCATGACATAACAAGTAGCGGCAGATAGTCGCGCTCTGTACATCCAGGGGTTTGCGCTTGTCGATGTGTAACTTGGAACTCCCTGTTTGCAGCCGTTACTGAACGTCGGGCCACCCGCACCCGCGTTGGTATTTCCATTGGGATTCGGCAAAAGGTTTCCATTTAAGGGATTTCTCCTACATTCGGAATCACTATCGCGCCTCGTAAAAGTCGGCTGCCCATCGGTTACGAGAAGCACCGCCTTACGCGTCGTCGCGCGTGTAGGATCATCAAAGGCCGTTGCCAGCGGAGGGCGAGCCACGCGAAGGGCTTCCATTGTGTTTGTTCCACCGCTACAGTTTGTTCCGCCGTTGCAAAGACCGTTCACCTTGTTTTGCAGCGCGGTAATGTAAGAACTGGTTGTATAGTCAAGCGCCATGTCCGGCGTACAGGTAGTTGCCGTTGAATCCAGTCCACTCGCATTACCGCAACCACGGGTAGCAAAACTGACCAGCCCGATTCGATCGTCGGACGAAAAGGTGTTGGAAAGGCCGAGAAACGCATTTACCGCAATCTTAAGAGATTCGATTTTGAGCTTTCCCGCCGAGTCGGTTCCTCCCAGGGGTCCCATTGACCCTGATCTATCGAGCACGAGCATCAGGTCGATCGGCCGCTCAGGTGCGGCTTCCGCCATGGCGCTGACGTTGATCTTGGTATAATCGCCCGGAACCATCCAGCTAAGAAAATTTAAGAACGTCGTCGACACCGGTTCGGTACCGGTAACGGACACGTGTTTGATCGGCGGGCCGCCTTCGACCGGAACGTCGAAGAAACTCAGCGCCACCGTAAGAGGCGCGCCGGTAGTCGCCGTGCAACTTAACGCGCCGTCCATGACGACCGGAGCACCGTTCATCACCATCGAGTCGCAGGCCGCCCGGGTGGCCTCGTCTTCATATCCCGACTGGCCTTTTAACGCTTTTGCGGCGGCCAAGGCCGCGCCGTCTACCAGCCGCGAGATGCGCGCCTTTTCCAAATAGGCGTGGCCGAAATCGATGGCAAAGCCGATGAAGGTACCGAGCAGCGCGAAGCTCAAGGTGAGAAATACCATGAAAGAGCCTTTTTGATTGTTCAACCTACGCATAGTTTTGCTCCTACTTTGTTCGTCTTTAAGCCTGTCCGTCTACTTTGGTGAAGATGGTTCGGTCGTAGAAAGTCTTGTCGATATTGTTGCCGATGAAAGTGATGACGTTGGGGCCGTAATCGTAAAACACTTCGATGACCTTGAACGTTTGTCCTGCGATAACGTTGTCGACGCCCGGGATGGTGACCGTAGCGCCCACTGCGCCGAGTTTGCTTAATTCCGGCATATTGCCACGGATTTTTTGGTCACTGATCTCATAGGTGCAGCCTGTCGGTGGCGTCAAGCAAGGACTCTCCGGCTTTTGAACGATTTCAGAATAGATGATCCGCCACTGCCCTAAGTTATCATCGCGTATGGTCGGCGCAGCCGCCAAGATGATCGCATCGAGGGCCGTGTCGGGAGGCGTTCCCCGAGAAGTGAGATTCGCGCCCTCCCGCGTCGTGTGCGTCAACGTGAGATAGGTGCTGATGATCTGGCCGACCTCCACCACGCCGTAAACCAAAAGCAACATGAGCGGGAAGAGCAAGGTTAGCTCGATGAGCGACTGCCCCTTCTTGGATCTAATAAGCTTCTTTACCGAGACCGTTTCGGTCATAGGACCTCCTCCATTACGCAAAGGGTTCGTTCCTCCAGGTGGTGCTCAAAGTGAACGGGACACCGCCGGTTGGATAAAACTGCGAGAAGAAAGGCATCAACGCCGGCTTGGCAAGATTCACGGTCACCATCACGGTTTGATTGGGTCCGCCTCCCGGCCTTGTGCAGTCCGTGCCGGGCGTCGGCAGGCACTCGAATTGGAAATCCGAGCCGAGACTCGGGCACACGACGCCGGCGGCGATCACGTTGGCGCAAAAGACGGTGTGAACCATCTGGTCGCGCGGGATATCGTTTCCGTCGCCGTCTTTTTTCGTTTGGCCGGTTACCATGTAGCGCCCCGCCGAACGGAGCGCATGCTGCAAAGTGACCTTGGCATAGAGCAAATGGGAAAACTCAACGATCGACATGAAGATTGTGAAAAACAGCAGAAAGCCGAAAGTCATCTCGACTACCGCTTGGCCGCCCTTCTTGCGCAAAACACTCAATCGCATAAGACAACGCCTCCGCTATTACTACCTATTTGTAAGCAAAGAAGAAAAACCGTGAAAAAATGGCGCGCCGTTACCCATGCGCAGCGCGAATCCTCTGTTGGCACAAGGGTATGGCACAA
Organism: Deltaproteobacteria bacterium; assembly: GCA_016183145.1. Lineage (GTDB taxonomy): Bacteria > Desulfobacterota > Binatia > UBA9968 > UBA9968 > JACPFE01. Next base: position 2,378 of record JACPFE010000488.1, read on the forward strand.
ATTGTGCCAAAGGTTTTAGCCGCGTAGCCGAAAAAAGTTGAGTTTTATTGGAGGGTTTTGCGCGGGAAAGTTTTTACAAATAAACCACCCCGAGCCGCCGTAACAAGTTTGCACGGCTCTCTGACAGGATTGACACTTTCGCGTTTGTCACCCCAGAGACGGGTGACGATGATTGTTATGACCTGATCGGTGGAGGCGTAGATTTGACTTAATTGGCAGATAGGCGACCAGAACTGCGCTGCGGCTGTCTATATTCATTTCGCAGCGCCGGCTTTAGGGAGCCGATTGTAGCGTCTCACGCTGTTTGTACCTTATCCAAGACGGCCTTAGTCGTCATTCCCGCGGAAGCGGGAATCCAGTGGCCCTCCGAAGTCCTGGATTCCGGCTCGCCCCCCGCCTTCGCGGGGGTTGGCCGGAATGACATGCAAATAAGTCTCCCGATTTAAGAGACACTACACGAGATTCCTATACCCAAACGTGCAAAGACTCCGATTTCGAATCATGCCTTGCCTCGTCGGTATCCATCGATGATCTCCCGACGGCGAAAGCATTCGATGACATGGTCGTTGACCATTCCCGTCGCCTGCATGTGCGCATAGCAGATCGTCGACCCGACGAACTGAAATCCGCGCTGCTTGAGGTCCTTGCAGAGCGCATCCGACTCGGCGCTGGTCGCCGGAAAATCTTTTAACCGTTGGATTCGATGAACGATCGGTTTACCGCCGACAAAGCGCCAGATGTAGGCGGCGAAGCTATCGAACTCTTCCTGGACCGCTAAGAATCTTTCCGCGTTATTGACGGCGGCGAGAATTTTTGCCTGGTTGCGGATGATTCCGCCGTTATGGAGCAGGGAATCGATCTGCCGCTTGCCGTATCGGGCCACCTTCTCGGCATCGAAATCGGCGAAAGCTTTTCTATAGGCCTCGCGCTTGCGCAGCACGGTGTACCAGCTCAGCCCCGCCTGGGCCGATTCGAGCGTGAGAAACTCAAAAATGACGCGATCGTCGTGGACGGGCACGCCCCACTCTTTGTCGTGGTAGGCGATGTAGTCTTGATTGTTCGGCGTGATCCAAGGACAGCGACCGTCGGAGCGTGCTTCTCCGTTCATAAAAACGGTGTCACGCGCGATCTTTGAAATTTCACTCTCGTCCCTTTTCGTTCAAAGTTCCAGGCCTGCCCTGAGCAACATGGTCGAAGGGTTCAAAGTTCAAGGTGTGGAGCGGAGACCTTGAACATTGAACGTTGAGCCTTGAACCAATTATGCGGACTTCGCATATTCGATCATGCCCTGAAAATCCACCACCACCGCCGGCTGATCGCCGACTACCCAGGCATCGTGCCCCGATGGCAGCAGGGACACATCACCCGGCTTGCAGTCGAATTCGTTGCCGTCGTCCATTCGAACTCGCAGAACCCCGGATACATGATACTGGAAATGCGGCGCCTCGCAGCTCTTGGTTTTGGCGAGGGGTTGAACCGACGTTGCCCATCTCCAGCCCGGTTCGAAAACCGCTCGCCCGACGGTCGCGCCGCCGATCTTGATCAGTTCCAGACGACCTTTGGGAAACTCACGAACCTCGTCCGGTTTGCCAAAGTTTTTTAGCTCAGCTTTGCTCATGAGACCTCCCGCGTTTAGTTTGTATTTAGTTTTTTTCGGAGTCCTTCGACGGTGCTCAGGACGAACGGAGGGGGGTTGAAATCATTGAGGGTTTTCCGTTCATGCTGAGGTTCTCGAAGCATTCCGAACCTTTTTTCAGCAATCCGTTAGGGCATCTCTTCCAGCAGTTTTCCGAATCCTTTTGTACGCTGACGCACGTGCAAGCGCTTTTGTACCGCCCAGACGCGCGCGGGGACGGGATGGACGACGGGCACTTGCAAGTCTTCCTCTAGGAGATGAATGACGTCAAGACAGCGCCAGCCGGTGCCGAGCATGTAGATACCGTCGGCGCTCTGGTTCTTCAGAAACGCTTTTCGCGTGTGCGCGTAGATTTCCTGCGAGGCGAGCCGGCCGACATCGGCGAAGGCGACCTCCATCCCTTCCATCGCCAGGACTTCGAAACCGGCGTCTTGAAAATAGCGCGTCGTGATGTCATTGACGCTGCCGGTGAAATAGGTCACGCCGACGAATTTTTTGATTTTCAGCGCGCGCAGCGCTTCGACTTGAGTTTGGGCGGCCGTGACGATCGGAATCTTATATTGCGCCTCCCATTCCTTGATAATTTTTTCTTCGCCCTTGAAGCCATGCACCATAAACGGCGGGGCGCCTTCGGGGTGAATCAAGTCCACGCCTTCCTTGGCTAACTCTGCGACTTTTTCATGGACCGCATTGAGCGCGCCACGAAACTCGTCTTCGGTGCCGCGCTGAAAATTGAGATAAAGCGGCACCACGCCGATTCCCTCCGCCAATAGGCGGATGAACTCTTCCAGCGATCCAGGCCGATGAGTGGGTTTAATCACTCCCACCACTCCGCGCCAACTCATAAAAACCATCCTGGACTCCTATTATTCCCGAATCAAAAAAGAAAATCCGAAGCACGAAATCCGAAACAAACCAAAACACTCAAAGCTGAAGCCAAAACTCGAAATCCAAAACGAGCCGGTTTGAAAAATTTTGGTTTTTGATCATTTAGATTTGTTTCGGATTTCGAGTTTCGAGTTTTTTCTCTGGGTCTTATCTCTTGGCGAACTTTGCGTCTTTGCGCGAGCGTTTTCTTCTCCGATTCGAAGTTCTAACGTTCAACGATCTTTGGCTACGCCCGGGACTTGAACAAATCGGGAAACTTCGCCTTTAGTTTCTCGCGCACGTCATCCGGCACTTCCACGACCCTCGGAAACTCGCCGCGCAACTTTCGGTTGTACGGGATGCAGGCGTCGATCAGGATGCGATTGTTAAAGTTGCCAGGCAGAAACATCGGATCGCGCCCGGATGACCAGGCCTTCTGCACGGTATCGATATCCGTCACCGGATCGAAGCGCGTTCCCATCGCCCATAGCACCTGATCGATATCGGAGCAGTCGACATCGTCATCGACCACCACCGTCCACTTGCCGTTGTAGGCGCCCGCCATGCAGTTCGACGCGACGTGGAGCACGTTGCGCGCGTGGCCCGGATAGCGCTGGCGGATTTGAATCGCCGTGAAACGGGTCGCCGGCGCGCCTTCGTGATTCCACACGCCGAGAATTTCCGGCAGGCCGCAAGCTTCCAGAGCGTTCCAGATTTCCGCCGCGCCGGCGATGCCTTTGAGCAAGCCGGTCTCATCCACTGGCTTGTGTTGAGGCGCGCAGGTGAGAATCGGATTGTTGCGGTACATGACGGTCTTCACGTTGACGCAAGGCCGCGGCACCACGTCATCCGAATAATAACCCATCCACTCGCCAAACGGCCCCTCCGGTTTGCTTTGTCCCGGCACCGCCTCGCCTTCGACAACGATTTCCGCGTCGGCGGGAATCGGAAATCCGGTAAACGGCCCCTTGACAACCTCCACTGGCTCGCCGCGGATGCCGCCGGCAAAATCATACTCCGACACGCCGGCAGGCAACGGACTCGCCGAGAGCATGTAGAGCAAAGGATCCTGGCCACACACGATGGCGAACTTGCAACTTTGGCCCCGTTCGAAATATTTGTCGCGATGGATGCGGCCGTGCTTGCCTTCTGTGATTTGGCAGCCGATGGTTCTTGCGTCGTAGACTTGGCAGCGGTAGGCGCCGAAGTTATACCACTCGGCGTCGGGATCTTTGGTGATACACATGTCCGCCGTGCCGATGTAGCGGTGGGTGTCAGCCTGATGATGCAGCGGCACCGGCAACTTAAGCACGTCCACTTTGTCGCCTTCCACAACGTTCTCGAAGATCGGCCCGGTTTTGACGAACTTGGGCTTGATCAACTTCATCTCGGTCATGCGGTGATGGTAAGCTTTGACGATGTCGGCCTTGCGCTCGTATTCGAGGGGCAAGCCCAGCGTCAGCGCGACCCGCCTGATCGTTGAGAACTGGCCGTAGAGCGTACGATACCCTTTCGGGTATCCGGGCACTTCATCGAAGAGGAGCGCCGGCGCCTTGCCCTTGCCGCCTTCGGTCAACATCTGGGTGATCGCGCCCATTTCCCGGTCCCAATGAGCGCCGTTGATCTTTTCCAGCTCTCCCAGTTTCTCGACCTGCTCTAGCCAGTCGCGCAAGCCGCGGTAATGGACTCCGCTTTCCGGCGCGCTTATTTTTTCCGGCCGTGCCATGAATCCCTCCCGAAAAATTCGCAGTCGCAATTCGATCATCACCATACTTTCCGACCTACGGGTTGTCAAGAAAGCGGATTTTTCGGTAGTGGTTCAGTTTCCCAAAAATTTGTAGGGCCAACCCTATATGGTTGCCCGTTCGGAGGGCAGACGTAGGCCCCTACGTCGATGCGGCGTTGAAATCAAACTGAACCACTACCGATTTTTCTCTTGTCTCCGGCAATTACCAATGTTATGAAGTCGAATCGTTCGGACTTCAGTCGTTCCTGCGCGAGGATTTTATGGCTGCTAAGATTTCCTACGATCACCAGCTTCGGGCCATCGGCCAATCGCTGGAAGCCCAAAGAATCAATATTTTCGAACTAAAGTGTCTCGGCGATCATTTCGTGGTGAATGGGAAACCGGAAAAAGAAACGTCGCTCCTGGCGGCCTTGCGTGACTGGCAGAAACGCTTGCGCAGCGAAGGCCTGGCGTCATCGCTCACCTACGCTGGTCAGGACATCAGGAGTCTCGAACGGCAGGGAACATCAAAACGGGTCAGGAGCGACCGGCTCCCCGAATTTTACAGCGTCTCTAATACGCTGCGCACGCTCGGGTCCTATCTCGAGCTGCAAGGAGCGGAACTATTGGAGATTCACAAGCGGGCGTTGACCGTGACCCTGTTGTACCGTAACCGGCATGGTTTTACGGATTGTGAAGAACGCAGCATCGCGTCGTTTTACCATCTGTTTCTTCACCTGCATGGAAAACGTGGAGAAGCCACCCGCGGTGCTTGATTCGAAAACGAAGCGATCTCTGTCGGCATAGCCACTGCTTAAGAAAGGGGACAGTCCCCTTTCCGGAATGGGGACTGTCCCCTTTTGGTTGCCGACAAGTCTCACCACTGCCCGGCGCCTGTTGCCTAATCCTCTACGACCGACACCGCCGCCTTGACGCCGTTCTTGGCGAGAATCTCGACGTACTCCCGATGAATTTCCGGCGGCTCTTCGTTCATCGGTATCATCGTCCAGAGCGGATTTCGAAAACGGTCGTGGCTGTATTTGGGGCTTTCGCCGCGGATCGCGAAGTGGCGCATCGTGCCTTTACCGGTATTGAAGTGGCCATGCCACATGAGATCGTCCGGCGAATAAACCGTGCCGGCTTTGAAGTCGTGGCGCTGGCGCGGTTCACCATCCTTCCACAGCATTACAAACCCTTCCCCTTGCGTGACGATAATCACCGCGCCCGGCCCGTGGCGGTGAAAGGTGCTGCGGCAGCCCGGCGGAAACTCCGAGACGTGGCAGCCGTAGGTGGTGTCTGCCAACGTGAAGCGCATATGCTTCACGCCTTTGCCCTTCATGGGAAAATCATCGAGAGCGAATTGGTTCACATCCGGCACCAGATTGGTTTCCCAGGTGCGGTCGGTCACATGTTTGTTGTAACGCAGGAAGGCGTCGCCCTCATGGAAGCGATCGCGGAAGCTGAACGGGTTACGAAAGATAAAATCCTCGTTGTGAAACATATTGATCATGCGCGGGCAGTTGGTTCCGGCGAACAGACGAACCGGTTCGTCGCGGGAGCCGTTGAAATGCTGGTAGGAAGAATTCAGAGGAATCGCGAACATTGCTCCGGGCCCCCACTCGAAGTTCACCTTGGCGCCGCCCTCCTGCCACACCGAGGTGGCGCCGCGTCCCTTGACGACATAAATAATTTCCTCGAACAGATGGCGTTGCGGCAGCGTCTCGCCGCTGGGCGGAATCTCGCAGACGTAAGCGTCAGTCAGTTGTTGATGGGAGAGGTTGAGATAGCAGCCCTTGGCCCCCATCCGTTCCCAGCGTCCGAGCTCCAGCGTCGTCACGTCAGAAACAACGTTGCCCTTGGCGATGGGAATCCCTTCCTTCGCCTGTAATTGTTCGTAAGGCGTCGGCCCGAAATCCAAGTATTCGCGAAACGGTAACAGCATGATCGAAACTCCTCCCAAAAGTTGTATGGCGAAGCAAACAAGCTGTCCTGTTATTCATACGTTTCAATTGACGCCAACGCAAATCCTCGGCGCGAACTCACACGACGACCCCGCGATGACCTGCATCGCTTTCTCGCTTCCTAACCTTTTACTTCTCACCCTTCCCCGCCGTTGCCCTCTCACCTGCTTTGCCCTATAACCCCGCCCCTGATGTCGGATGATCTCAAGAATGGTCCAGAAACGACCATGAGGGAGGGTTGCGATGACGAAACAAAAACTTTTTCGCCGGTCTGACCAAGACAGCGAGCTGGGAAAAATACCTCGAGGAAAATCAAGTCGAGGATGTCTTCCTCAAGAGCCGCGAGCTCACGCCGTTTTTCGACGAGCCGATCACGTTGATGCGTTGCGTCCTTCAGTCGGGCGCTAAAGCCAACCTTGACAGCGTTTGGAGCGGAAAGCTATGTTGATGCCGAGGTGGAGCCCTACGGCCTTAGCCTACTCCGCCGAAGCAGCCGCTTCGGCTGCGAAGGCCGGGCGCCAGGGCTACGGAGGGTGCCCACCTCGCATTCATCCACGGGTTTACACCCGTGGCCTTCTGCGAAGGAGGGTAAACCCGGAAGAGCCTTTTTATTGGGTTATTCCGGGTTTCCTGTGAAGAAGAAATCACCACAGAGACACGGAGTTCGCAAAGTTCGGAGAATTTCTTGATCAAAAACTCTTCACTCTGCGCTCTCCGCGCCTCGGCGGTGTGATCTCCGAGCCCTGCTTCACACGAAAGCCTGAAGAGCCTTTTTATTGTGGCTGCTCAATGGGCGTGAGTTTCAATCGGACAATAGATAGGAGCACGGACTTATGTTAGGCATGCTATTTCTCTTATGGGCCGCGTCTCTGATTTTTCCCTCGATTCTCGCCGCGCAAGATCGATACGTAGTCAGTTACGGCGGTTTCGGCGGATACCAAGTGCCCATCTGGGTTACGAAAGAGCTGGGTCTGCTGGAAAAGTATAAGATTCACGCCGACCTCGTCATGATACCGGGCTCAAGCCGACAGATGCAGGCCCTGCTTGGCGGGAGCATTCACTTTTCGCAGATTGATGCGACAGCCCCGGTCACTGCGTATCTACAGGGCGCGAACCTTGTCGTTGTCGCCGGTGCTCTCAACAAGTTTCCTTTCAGCGTCGTCGCGCGGCCGGAGATCCGACAGCCCGCTGATTTGATAGGTAAGAAAATCGGCATCGTAAACTTCGGTGGTCAAAACGAGCTTTCCGTGCTCATGGCGTTAAAAGAATGGAATATACCGAGAGAAGCCGTAAACATTATTCCCGCCGGCCCCTCCGAGGGCAGGATGGTCGCACTCAACACAAAAGCTCTCGACGCAACCGTTCTCTCTCCTCCCCAAACAATCCAGGCGGAAAAACTCGGCTTCAGAACCCTGGTTCATATGAGCGACCTCAAGGCATCGTTTCCCTTGGACACGGCCTTAAGGCATCGTTTCCCTTGGACACGATCGTCATGCACCGCGCTTTTCTAAAACAGCATCGAGGTGTCGCGAAGAGATTCTTGCAGGCTTTCATCGAAGGACTGCATCAGGTCATGACGAACAAAGAAAAAACCGTGAACGTTTATCAGAAGATTCTGAAACAATCGGACCGTGCTTTAGTCGAGAAAACCTATGATTATTACGCCCCTCAGTTTTCGATGCCGCCGCGCGTCAGCCTGGACGGCTTGCGCACGACCGCGGAATTCATCGCAAAAAAAGTAAACGTGGACGTTCAAACCATGCTCGACGAAAGCCTGCTCGATGAGCTTGAGAAAGAGGGTTTTTTCAAGCCTTTCAAACGGTAAGTTTTAGGTCTTCTGCATCTCGTGTGGCGGAGTACTCACCACGAAGGACCCAGCACCGCAAACCCGCAACCGAATCTCGGAGTATCTCCCGCAAAGACGCCAAGGTCGCAAAGGTCGGAAATTACGGGCGAAAATCATTCGTAAAAATTCTTATCTTTCCCCTCTGAACTTGGCGACTTTGCGCCTTCGCGGGAGAAATTTCCGACTCCGAGTGTTTTTCGCTTCCAAATCATTTGCGCAGGCCGCGCAAATTTTGAGCTATAGTAATACGAAAACCACGAAGTTAAGAAGCTTAAGAATATCAATGACCGAAACCTTCGTGGCCGGAGCCTGCCCTGAGTTCCATCGAAGGGTGTGCTTCGTGGTGAGATGGTACTTTTGATTAGGGTTGAAGAGGACGCGCGATTCCGATTATAGAGGACAAACCATGGCTGCTATCTTTGACCCGCACCAAAGACCGACTATCGAAGCAGCCACGAGCCGGATTATTCCCGCCGACCGCGATCCTGGAGCGCTGGAGGCTGGGGTGATCGATTACATCGAGAATGCGCTCACCGGTTATGATGCGGAACATGCGCCGTTGTACGTCGAGGGTGTTCTAGAGCTGGATAGGCTTGCGCGTGAGCGATTTGGCTCCGCTGCATTCATTCAGTTGAGCGCCGAACAGCAAGACCAAATCCTCACATCTCTGGAGAAACAACGGAGCCCGTTCTTTTCTCTTCTCCTCGAACATACCATGCAGGGCTTTTATGGCGATCCGCGCCACGGCGGCAACCGCGACCGCGCGAGCTGGAAGATGATCGGCTTTCCCGGCCCCTCTCGTCCCGACGGATACCAGCCGCCGTTGGGCTGGTACGATGAGAACATTCCAGACCAGTTCGAACCGGAGAAGAAGCGAGGCAAGTAGGCATGGCGCGAACCGACCCGGTAGATGTTTGTATCGTCGGCGCCGGAGCCTCCGGCCTGGTGGCTGCCAAGGAGTTGAGCGAGGCGGGGATGTCGGTGGTAGTTCTCGAGCGCGGCCCCTGGTACAAGCGCACCGATTTTCTGGAAGACGAAATTTTATTCAAGCACCGCCATTTTCTCTGGCCGACGGTCAAGCAAGAGCCGCGCACCTGGCGCCCCAACGATCAAACACCTGCCGAGCGGCTGTCCGACGAAGTGCAGCTTTTCTCCAACGCCATGTGCGTGGGCGCCGGCACGATTCACTACAGCGGCCTGTCTTGGCGCTTTCATGAATCCGACTTTCGCGTAAGATCCGCCGACGGCCCGGTTGCCGGCGCTGCCATCGAAGACTGGCCGATAACCTACGACGAGATGGAGCCTTTCTACGAGAAGGCCGAGTGGACCATCGGTGTCTCGGGGAAGGGATGGGCGAACCCGTTCGATCCGCCGCGCAAGCGCGATTATCCGACGCCGCCGCTGCCGCGCAACAGCGCGGGCGCGATTCTGGAAAAGGGCGGCAAGGCTCTGGGGCTGCATCCGTTCCCGACGCCGATGGCGATCCTTTCGCGCGACTATGACGGCAGACCGGCGTGCGTCAATGGGGGATTCTGCTCGGGCTATGGCTGCACCGTGGGCGCCAAGTCGAGCACGATGGAAGCGCTGCTGCCCAAGGCGCTCGCCACCGGGCGCTGCGAAATCCGCCCGCACTGCCTTAGCCGGGAGATCTCTACTGACAAAACGGGGCGCGCCACCGGCGTGGTCTACTTTGACGAAAAGGGCAGCGAGCAGTTCCAACCCGCCCGTCTGGTGGTTTTGGCTGCGGGCGGCGTGGAGACGCCGCGCCTGCTGCTGCTCTCGCAGTCATCGCAGTTCCCGCACGGACTGGCGAATTCCAGCGGCCTGGTCGGCAAGCATCTGATGCTGCACGCGCCGGGAGCGATCACCATCGCGGTTTTCCCCGAGCCCCTCGAAGGCCACCAGGGGGCGCCGAGCACCAGGGTGCTGCAAGATTTTTACGAGACCGACAGCCGCCGGGGCTTCATCCGCGGCGGCTTCATGCATCCGCGCGCCCATGGTGGAGATCCCATCGACTACGCGCTACGCGACGTTCACGGCGCGCGCTGGGGGCTTCGGCATAAAGAGTCCATGCGCTCGACCTACCGTTACTACCTGCACAGCCACTCTACGGGAGAGAGTTTGCCGGTGGCCAGCAACCAGGTGGATTTGGATCCGGAGGTGCGCGATCGCTCCGGTCTGCCGGTGGCGCGCATCACCCACACGAGCCACGAGAACGATGTCCGGCTGGCGAGTTTTCTGGCGGCGCGCTCGCGGGAGATATTCGAAGCGGCGGGCGCCAGCCGCGTCATCTCGCCGGAAACCCGGGTGCGCAAGCTTCACAACCACCAGATGGGAACCTGTCGCATGGGTAACGATCCGCGATCTTCCGTGGTGGATAAATGCTGCCGCGCGCATGATGTGCCCAACCTATTCATCATCGATGCGAGCGTGTTCGTTACCTCGGGCGGTTTAAACCCGGCCCTGACGATCCAGGCCAACGCCTTTCGCGTCTGCGATCATATGGTCGCGGAAGCGCGGCGGGGAAATCTGTGATGAGAAATTGTCAGGAAGCTGGTGGGGAGGTAGCAATCCCCGAAACAGTGCGCAAACATTTGGATCACCCGCTATCGTCAAATACCGTAGGAGCCGCCGCTAATTTTCTGGCAGGTTTCTGAAAAACTCTGTTGCAGGCTGCTCAAAAAGATCTCAGAGGCGAGGCGCGCGAAAAATCGACGAGCGGAGGCGTACTTAGCGCGTACGTTGTAGCGAGGCGATTGAGCGCAACGAAGCATATGAGTCTTTTCATTCCTCTCACTCGTGCGCGGGCCAAACTAACTGAACTGTGCGCTCAGGTTCAGCGCGAGCACGGCGAAAAGATTCTGACGAAGAACGGTGAAAGCTGCGCGGCATTGATCGATGCGGAGCGTCTTGATCATTACCACCGCCTGGAACGGGAGCATGTGCATCTCGCCTTGCTCGAAGAGGCGGTTCGCGGAGTCAAGGATGTTAACAGTGGGAATGTCTTGACGGCCGCAAAGCTCAGGGCTCGATATGGCCGCTAGAGGCCAGCCGTTTTTCACTGAAAACTTTACTACGAACTTAGACTCCATTGAATTGTTCTTAGGCCGCGAGGGAAGACCGGCATTTCGACGACTGCTCGCGCGTATATTTGACGATGTATTGCCTATCATTGCCCGCTTTCCCCGATCCGGCCGATCCTTCTTAGCTCATCGAATCGGGTCACGGGATGCTCAGCTTCTCCTGGACCGACTGCAGAGCATGCTGCGGAAGGGGGACGACCTCCGGGAGTTTATAGTTGATGAATATGTCCTGCTGTACCTGGTTCGGCGCACGCGAGTTTACTTTTTGGCGATAAAACATCACCGGCAGCTATCCTTTGACTTACAACGGTTCTGGCCGTAGGGCATCTAGTGGCCCGCTCGTTGAGCCAACCCTAACAATTTGTTATGCGGGTGGAAAGAAACATCTCAATTCGGCCGTATCGCCTCGACGATGCGGCGGCGCTCTACGAGGCGGCAATCGAATCCGTGTCTGAGGTCCGGCCATTCATGCCATGGTGCCGTCCTGATCTGACGGTGGACGCGGCCCGTTGCTGGATCGAGGCTCAGGTGTCGGCCTTCGAAGCTAGCAAAGCTTTCGAATTCGTCATCTTGGCGCCGGACGGCCGCTTTCTCGGAAGTTGCGGTCTCAATCAGATTGACGAGGCGAATCATCGAGCGAACTTAGCATACTGGGTGCGCTCTTCGGCTACCGGCCATGGCGTTGCCACGACGGCTATCCGGCAATTGGTCCAGTGGGCATTCAATAATACACCTCTCGTTCGCTTGGAAGTGGTTGTGTCAACGGAGAACGCGGCGAGTCTTCGAGTCGCAGAGAAGTCGGGTGCCCTGAGCGAGGGTGTTCTCAAGAAGCGTTTGTTGCTGCATGGGATGTGGCACGACGCGGTCATGCTCTCGTTTGTGCGCACTGGCAAGTTATCGCGTCACTGAATACTGAACTAACTAAACCAAACGACCAGGAGGAGAGATCATGAAGAACGTTCAGGCGATTGTCTTTTTGTTACTGGTTGCCGCAACTTCTGCCGCATCGGCTCAAGAGAAAGTACTATTTCCGGTCGGCGCGTCTTCCAAAACCCTGGGATATAGCCCTCTTTGGGTCGCCTCGAAGCAAGGCTTTTTCTCACAGCAGGGGTTGGATGCGCAGGTCATTCTGCTGCGCGGCACGCCTCAAGCCGTTCAGGCGCTCATAGCCGGGTCCCTCTATGTTGCCTCTGGCGGCCCGGAATCATTCATCGAGGTGTCGGAGCGCGGCGTGGAAACCGTCTTCATTGGCGGCATCATCAACGGTCTTTCCCATTTCATAATCGGCGGGAAGAACTACAAGAGCTACGAGAGTCTGCGCGGCGCAACTCTCGGCGGCTCTTCGCTGACGGGGGGAACTGTTACCGCGCTGAAGCAAGTGCTTAAGGCCAAAGGGCTCGAGTACCCTCGCGACTATAACATCCTTGTCATAGCAGGGGGATCTTCAGCGAATCTGGCGGCAATGGCCTCGGGGCAAATTGCGGCCACGACGGTCGCCGTGCCATTGAACTTTGCCGCGGAGGAAGCCGGATTCAACCTGATCGGCAGACTTGCAGAAGTCGTTCCCAACTACGAGCAAACCGCAGTGGCAGCAAAACGCTCCTGGGCGGAGAAAAACCGGCCGCTTGTGGTCCGCTTCATGAAAGCGATGATTCAAGCGCATCGTTGGCTCTATGCAAACAAAGAGCTCGCCGTGGATTTTTTGGTCAAGGAAATGAAACTAAAGCCCGCTTACGCAAGAAAAGGATGGGAGTACTACACTGAAAATCAGCTCTGGCATCCGGACGGGGACGTGACCCTGGAGGGGCTGAAATACAACATTCAAATCTATTCAGAACAAACCCAGAGCAAGGGACCGCCGCTCACGCCGGCAAAGTACGTGGATCAGAGTTATCTAAAGGAAGCATTGAAACAACTGGCCGCGAAATGAAAATATTCAACGCCTGAATGCGGGAAAATTGGGGGCACTCTGAGCCCGTCTTTCCGCCAAATTAGTATTATGTCCCCGGA
>JACPFE010000489.1 GCA_016183145.1 Deltaproteobacteria bacterium
CAAGCACCAGGGTCACCAGCAATATGCCGGTCAGCCAGAGAAAGAACCAAATAGAACGCACGACCTCGCGCGAGAGCCCGAACAGAACCGTGGTAGAGGGTGCGTCACCCTTCATCGCCGGCGGGCCCGCGCGCGCTTCCCGCCAGTCGCTGACGAAGCAAGCACTGGCGAGCAAGACGCCCGGAATACTGAAAACCAGCGGAAAAAGGCGCACTACTTCCGGCCACTGGAACGACTCTGCGATGGCATAGGCGAAGACGCAGAGCGTGACGCCGGAGAATATGACCGAGAACCCTGCGTTCCCTTCGTCGGCGTCGGATAACGCGGGCATGTTCGGATCCCTGGTCGCCACCATGCGCGAGCGGATCGCAAAAACTATGGTAATGACGATCAAAAGCGCGATCGCGATGCAAATCGGCCGCAACAGCCAGGCAAAGCCGTAGGCGCGAATGCTGAGATGGAGCGAATTCTCCATGATCCGGCCGAGAATATAGCCGAGCACGAGCGGCGGCCGCGGCCAGCCCGCCTGCTTCATAGCGACGCCGATCACACCGAAGATGATTGCTGAGATCCAGTCGCCGATGTTGTTCGCCGCTGTCCACGCTCCCATCATCACAAATAGTGTAACGGCCGGCACGACCAGATGCGCCGGCACGAAGATGATCTTCTGGAGCTGGTTGGTCCAGAGCATCAGCAGCACGGCGGCGATCACGTTGGCGAAGGCCAGCGACCAGACCATGCTGAAGGTAATATGTAGCTTCTGCGTCAGCATCTCCGGGCCCGGCGTAAGGCCCTGGATCAGAAATGCGCCAAGCAGAATCGCCATCGGCGCGCTGCCGGGAATGCCGAACGCGACCGTCGGTATCAACTCGCCGCCCTTGACCGAGTTGTTGGCCGCTTCGGGCGCGATCACTCCACGCACGTCGCCTTTGCCGAATTGCGACTTATCCTTGGCCGACTGCACCGCGTGGCCGTAAGCAACCCAGTCGGCGATGGTTGAGCCCAGAGCCGGCAGCATGCCGATATAGACGCCGATCACGGAGCTGCGAAGCAGCAGCCACCAGTGGCGCATCGCGTCCTGGACTCCCGTCATAAGGCCGGAGGTTGCCTTCTCGCGTGGAATGTCGGAGATCGAGCGTTCCCCCACGGCAAGGCCGACCAACTCGGGTACGGCGAACAGGCCGAGCACGACGGGCACCAAAGGCAGGCCGTCCAGCAGATATGTAAACCCCAGCCAGTAGCGGGGGATCGCAATCTGCTCTGCATAGCCGGCCTGCGACAAGAGCAGCCCGAGGGCCGCAGCGGTTATGCCCTTGAGAATCGAGCGACCACTGAGGGCGCCAACCATGGTGAGGCCGAGAACGCCGAGCATGAAAAATTCCGGCTTGGCGAAGGAAAGCACCACCGGCTGGACGATGGGTATCGAAAGACCCATCATGATTGCCCCGAATACCCCACCGATGCCCGAGCATGTAAACGCCACGCCAAACGCACGCGATGCCTCGCCGCGCTTCGCCATGGGGTAACCGTCGAGTACCGTAGCCTGTGCGGCCGCCGTTCCGGGAACACCGATAAGGATTGCAGGAATGCTGTCACTGGTCGTGGTGACCGCGTACATGCCCAGCAGGAAGGAGAACGCCGACACCGTGTCCATGCCGAAGGTGAACGGCAGCAGGATCGCCATGCCCGACAGCCCAGACAAACCGGGCACGGCGCCGAAATAGATTCCGAACGCGATGCCCAGAAACAGGTAACCGATGGCCGGCCACTGGATGGCTATGAACAGACCCTGGAGCGCACTTTCGAGCATCGCAATTCCTTACTCGGAGTCCCCCGTGGTGCGCGGCGCAAAAATTGGGCACTGGCGCCACACGAAAGCGGCTACGGGCAGGTCTACTTCTCGAACTTTTTCAAATAGCCACGCAGGAATTCCTTGATCTCGGGCTTCACGACGGCGAGCTTCTTCATGAAGCCTTCGCCCTCCTCTCCGGTAACGAGCTCCGGTTCGGTCTTAACCGCCTTGCCGTAATCGGCTAGGAAAGTCTTATCCTTCTGCAAGGAAGCGAAGGCGGCGCGCATCGTCCGCACCGCTTCATTTGGGGTCTTGGGCGGCATGAAAACGGTGCGGAACACCGAGGTCAACGTATCGACCAGCAGCCGTAGGGTTTCATACTCGAGTCCCGAAGGTTTCTTGCCGTGAACTTTTTCATAAAATTCTTCGAAGGTCATGATGTCGGGGATCGCTGCGGCGCGCTTAACGGAGCCATCGGCGCGTGCCGCGTTGAGCTGAAAGAGCGCCAGAACAATCCCTTGCTTGTACATGGTCGGACCAATGGATGCGGTCCATCCGGGAAGCGACGTGTTGGCGAGCTGGCCTTCGTTCTGCAGGATGGCGGTCTGCACGTCTTTAAGGCCGCGATAACCGGGCACCGGCTTGTACTTCACCCCGAGCACGTCGAGTGCCAGGCCCTGGTGGATGGTATTTGTGTTCTGTGCATCGAGCGAAAGCGCGTTGAACCCGGACGCCTTCATGATGTCGAGCGGAGACTTCAGTCCGGGCGGCGTATCTTTCCGGGCATAGAATACCAGCGGGTTTTCGACGCCGCCGATCAGCGCGAAGTTTTCGTATTTGACCCTCAGTCCCGGATCGCCGAGCATGGCGGCAATCACGTTCCAGGTGAAGAAACCGATGGTCTCACCGTCGGGCTTGGCCACCTCTCCCAGATAGTTGGTGCCGATCATGCCGCCGCCGCCGCCCAGATTCTTGACGATGATGTGAGGCTTGCCGGCGATGTGCGCCGGCAAGTGATTCGCCACGATACGGCCTTCGATATCCGTGGGCCCGCCCGCCGGATAGTTGATAATCATTGTCACGGTCTTTCCCTTGTAGAACTGCGCACCTGCGGAGCCGACTAGCCCCGCAAGCAAAAGCACAACCGCAGGGGTAATAGATTTGAGCATCGCTTTCATGACCGGACCTCCTTTTTGTTTCGTATCGCAGTCGATTCTGGTTTCCTATTTTCTCGGCCCTTTCGCCGTTATGGTAACACTACATGACGCCGAAATAGCGGGAGAGCGACATAACTACCCGCCCTCATTTCCTTCCTTCCCTCGCGCAACGCTTCGAACTTTTTTCCGCCGCAACCTATTCTTCCACCGGCTATTTCGTTTTGTCGGCTTTGCCGGCGCCCTTGAGACGGAAAGGTTCATAGGTCGGTTTGTAACTCTTTTCGTCAAGGAACTGGCGGATTCCGGTATGGTAGGAGTCCTCCTTGTCTGCCACCTTGATCGCTTGCCCTTTCGCTGCGAGGTAGTCGTAAGCTTGACCAAAGTCCATCGTTCGGACGCTGCGGATGGCCTGCTTGGTCGCGCGCAGGACCGCGGGCGACTTGGCCATCAGTTTTTGCGCCAGTGCCGCCGTTTCCTCCCGAAGCCGAGCCTTCGGCACCGCATAGTTAACCAGTCCGATCCGGGCTGCTTCCTTGCCGTCGAAGGGAACGCCAAGGCAGGCGTAGTAAAGCGCGTGACGCGGCAGGATTGTATCTACCAATGCCTTGCTCACCAGGGCTCCGGGCAGGATCCCCCAGTTGACCTCGGAGAGGCAGAAAGTTGCGTCTTCGGCAGCGATTGCAAAGTCGGTTGCCAGTAACTGCATAAAGGCGCCGCCGACGCAGTAACCGTGGACCATGGCGATAGTCGGCTTGTCGTACATATAAAGCCGCTCCCAGCGCCAGCGGTTGGCTGCTTCTGCGGCCCGTTTGCGACCAGCCGGGTCGTTCTCGAGCTCCCGGAAAAACGTTTTGAGGTCCTGGCCGGCGCTGAAATTCCCTTCGGCGCCGGTAACCACCACGACACTGGTTTCAGGGTCGGTTTCGAGCTCGGCGAGCGTCGTATCCATTTCCAGATGAAGCTGCGGGCTCATGGCATTCCGCTTCTCAGGACGATTGAGCATGACCCATGTGATGCCATTCTCTTTTTCCACCTTGACAGACCTTAAGTTCTCGCTGGACATTTTTATCCTCCTTCGATACGCGTTTATATCGTTGCCTTGCCGATACAACCAAATGACAACAAATAGTTTGGAAGCATTGGGACCGAAAATCCAAGCATGGCTCTAACGATTACGCCTCGGCTTGTGTTCAAAAACCTCAAACATCACCCGAGAAAGGCAGAGCGGCCTTCTATCCCGCTGCGACAGCTCACGCTACTCGATAAAAGCCGAATATGTCAACTCTCTGGCCACCGTCCGCATAACGGGGAGAATCCGACACCTTCGATTCCCTGCGCAACCGCGGCGGCGAGCGACAGGGTGATTCACCTATCGAGCCCGCCAGCATTCGGAGCCGTCCTAGCTTTTACGCACCTGGCGCACGTCGATCGCACGCACGCCTTTGCCGTGCTCAAGGACCATCAGAGGGTTGACCTCGAGATCGACGAGCCAGGTTCGATAGTTGAGGAACAGCCGCGACAGTCCCGCCATCGCCGCCGCCAGCGCCTCGATGTCGCGCGCCGGCTGGCCGCGAAAGGCTTCCAGGACCTTGGCGCCTCGCAACTCGCCGAGCATCTCCCTGCCGTCGGCGGTGCTTACGGGTAGGAGGCGGACGACGAAATCACGGATGGCCTCCACGAGCACACCGCCGAGCCCGACGATCATAAACGGTCCGAATTGCGGGTCCTCGCGCACACCGAGGATAAGCTCCGCGCCGCGCACCATCTCCTGCACCAGAAAGCCTCTGATTTCGGCGTTGGCATGATGCTTTTTTAGCCGGGCTGCCATGGCCTCCGCCTCGCGCCTCACCGCTTCGCCATCGATCAGGTCGAGCCGCACGCCGCCGACCTCGGTCTTATGACTAGCGTGGGGGGACATGATTTTGAGAGCCACCGGAAACCCGATTTGGCCGGCCGCCGCCGCCGCGTCAGCGGGAGATGCCGCCAGGGCGGCGGCCGGGGTTTGCAGCCCGTGCCCACGGAGCAATTCCTCGAAGGCCGCGCCTTCCAGGTTCGATTCCCTCCCGGTGGGTGCCTCGATCTGGGGAATCGCTCGGCGCCGACATTCGCCGTAGCGGATGAGCGCCTGAAGCGCTCGAACGGTCTCGGGCAAACCTTGGATGAATGGCGCCTTGGCCTTTTCCTGGAATGCACGGCCAACCTCAGTTACGTTTTGTGCCATCCGGCCATACACTAGGACCGGCTTGTCCGTCGATTCGACGATGTCGGCAAACACGGCGGGATCAATATTTTCCTCCGGGGAAAGCGGTAACTGTCCCTGAACTGTCAGGATATCCACATGCTCGTCACCTGCGATGATCTGGCAAATTCCACTGAACACAGACTGCCGGACAGCAAGCCCGGCACCGGTGTCCAGCGGGTTATCGGGCGTCAGCCCGGGATCGATTAACGGGGAAAGAGCGTCCAGAGTGGACTGGGAGAGCTCAGCGATTTCCGCGCCCTCTGAGGCTGCGTAATCGAGGAACAAGCCTTTGGCGCCCCCCGAGTAACCCGCCATCGCTATTCGCTTCCCCTTTGGTAAGCGCCCGAACTGGAAAGCCAGAGCGGTCTCGATCAGGTCGTCAAGCGACGGACAACGAACAACACCGCACTTGCGGCAAACCGCATCGAACACCTTGTCGTCTCCGGTTAGCGCTCCCGTGTGGCTTCGAGCTGCCGCCTTACCCTTGTCGCTGCGGCCGACTTTTACCATAACAATAGGCTTCTCGGCGGCGAGCGCCTTCTCGGCAGCGGCCATGAATGCGTCGGGCCGGCGCACGCCCTCGACCATGCAGGCAATAAGCCGCGTGTTCTCATCCTCGATCATAAAGTTGATGTAGTCGGCAAGATCGAGATCAAGCTCGTTGCCGCTGGAGACTGCATAAGAAAACCCCAGACCGCGAACCGCGCCCGCCTGCAGCCAAAACTGGAAGGTGCCGCCGCTCTGAAAGATTACTCCGACGGGTCCCGGCGGCAGCGCGCGAATGCGGGGCGCAGGATAGAACAAGAGCTGCTCGCGCACCGACAAAGCGCCCATGCAGTTCGGGCCACAAACGCGAACGCCAGTCCGCTCGCACAAGTCCTTGACAGTCCGCGCTCGCGCAGCGCCCTCCGGGTCGCCCCCTTCGCCGAAGCGGGCGGCATACAGCAGCGCCGCCTTGAGCCCATGGGCTGCCCCTTGTTTGAGGCTTGCCGGCACCGCCTCCGCCGGAATCACCATCAGCGCGAGGTCGACGGGCTCCGGCAGCGTTGCCAAGTCGGGATACACGGGCTGATCCCACAGTTCACTCCGGCGCGGATTGACGAGATAAACTTTGGCCGAGAAGCCGCCATACCTCATGTTCTCGTAGAGCGCCTTGGGCCAGCCATCGCCGCCCGTCTCCGAGGCACCGACGATAGCTACTGTTTTGGGCCGGAAAACTGCCTCCGCTGAATGGAACATAGGAGCTTCCTCCCGCTCGTTTTGCCGCACGGAACTATTCGCTGGCATCATCTGCCAAAATTGAGTCGGATAGTTTGTTTTCCACGGGAAAAAACAAAGCCCCTGCGACCACCTACGGTCACAGGGGCTGAATGTTTATCCAGGCAACTTGCCCTATAGAAAGCCGTCGAAAACGTTAACCGCCAAACAGGTTGAAGTGGTAGGAAATGCCGAAAAGCACACGATGAGTATTAGCGTCCAGTCTTACCTTGGCCGGAACGACGAGCCCAGGCACAAGGTTATCGGTGGTGACCCTAAATTCTGGGCTAAAGTGCGTAAACCGATATTCAGTAAACAGATCGATGCTCGGAGTCACCATAAAAGTAAGCCCCGCACCGGCTGTCAGCCCCACCGACGTGTCTGTATCCTTCTGGCCTTGGGGAAAGAAGTGCCCGCCGGGATCTGTATATGTCGCCACAAAGATCGTCGGTCCGACCAATACATAAGGCTGCGTCCGGCCGTTTGGATATTGCTTGCTGACCGACAAGGGAAACCTCGCCATCAAAGGAAAGGCTATCGCTGTCGCCCGATAATGTTGACTGACCTCTTCATCTCGATCGCAACTAGTTCCGAAACCAACTACGGTATCGCAAAAAGTGATTGACTGTTTATCGGAATTAAATTTGAAAAGGTGGACATCGACGCCCAAGCCGAAATAAGGGAAAGATTGGAACCAATGCCCGAGGCCCCAGCCCACAGCCGGCCCAGTCCTGAAATCTATGTCCTTTAAGGTAGTGGTACCGAAGAGGGGACCGAAGTCGTGCTCAACAGTTTCGTTCTG
>JACPFE010000479.1 GCA_016183145.1 Deltaproteobacteria bacterium
CGCGGCTGCGCCGCAACCAAAATTCGGAATATCTCCCGCAAAGACGCAAAGGCGCAAAGGGAAAACGAATTGTCATTTCGAACGAAGAGAGAAATCTTTGCTAGATCCCTCGCATTCGCTCGGGATGACAGGCCTTGGGCCTGTCGCTTAGCGTCTTGGCGCCTTGGCGGGAGCAATATCCGAATCCGAGAGTTTTCGACTTCCGGGAAATTTGCGCGAGCCGCGCAAATTTTCAACTATAGTAGTACGAAGAGCACGAAGGAAGGAAGATTTTACTGCAAAGAGCGTAAAGGATTTAGGTTTCAGATCTGTGGGGTAATCAACTTGTGGTTACCCTTGTTAGTAGTGCGGAGGACACAAAGTTTTGGTTAAGAAATATCTGAACCCTTCGTGTCCTTCGTGATCTTCGTGGTGAGATCCCATAACTCGCGAAGGGAGGAGCCATGGCTAAAATCGTGCACATCGCGCTGAAAGTCGATGATCTACAGAAAGCCACCCAGTTCTACGAAAACGTCTTCGGCTTCAAAGAAGTCGAAACCAGCAAGGTCAGGGACCATACCTCGCGCCACTTGAGCGACGGCGCCATCGATCTGGCGCTGATCAAGTACGACACCGAAGGATCCGCCGAATCGCTCGCCTCTGGCGCAGGACCCTGCATTCACCACTTCGCCATCGAGGTCGACGATTTCGACAAGTCCGTGGCGGAGATCAACAAACTGGGCTGCGAGATCATCAGCGATCCGGGCGTGGTGCCGGTCAAGTTCCGCGCCCCTGGCGGCACGGTCGCCGAGATCGTGCCCACGGCGAGATACAAGAAGCTCAAGTAGCGCTGGTAACATCGGCTTGATGCTTTGAGAATGGCAACCGCTGTCATTGCGGGAATCGATGTAGGGGCAGGCCTACGTGCCTGCCCTCCGAACGGGCAACCACATAGGGTTGCCCCTACAAATTTTGGCGAAACTGAACCACTAGCCGCTTTACAGCCGAAATGACATGAGAGTGATAGGCACCGCATTGTGACCGGTTTTTCAAGCGAAAGGAGACCGCCGTGAAAATGAAAATTCAGCCGCGCATTCTATGCTACGCCGTCATGCTGCTGTCGGCTTTGGCGTTTACCTCGTCAGCGCCGGCCCAAAGCGAGTCTTTCTACAAAGGAAAGACCGTAAGGTTCATCGTCGGCTCCGGTGCCGGCGCCTTCTATGACCTCTGGGGCCGTCTGATTGCGCGCCATTGGGGCAAATACATTCCGGGCAATCCCGACGTCATCGTCCAGAACATGCCCGGCGCTTCTTCATTAACCGCCACCAACTATGTCTACGGTGTCGCCAAGCCCGACGGTCTGACCGTCGTCCTGCCCAACAACAGCATTTACATCGAGCAACTCGTGGGGCGGAAAGAAGTCCAGTTCGATCTGAGAAAATTCCACTGGCTCGGGTCGGCTTCCCAGGAGTCGATCCTCTTCTACATGCGCGCGGACACGCCGTTTAAATCGGTGGCGGACATCGTCAAAGCCAAGCAACCGCCGAGCTGCGGCGGCTCTGGCACCACCAGTTCCGATTACATCGTCGCAAAAATTCTCGAGCTAACTTTAGGCGCAAAGATTAACAGCGTCTCGGGTTATCCTGGCGGAACCGAGGCGGACCTGGCGGTGGAAAAGGGCGAGATCGTCTGCCGCGCTCACACCCTGTCGGCGCATTATGGCCGCGAGCCGTTCAATAGCTGGCACAAGAAAAACTTCGACCGCCATCTGCTTCAGAGCGGCAGGAAGCGCGACCGGCGCGCGGCGGAGGCGCCGACCATCTATGAAATATTGGAAGAGTTCAAGGTTCCAAGCAACCGCCGGCGCGTGGCGCAAGCTTTGCTTTCGGGCGGTGAATTTGGCCGGCCGGTGCTGGTCACGCCGGGAACGCCGCCGGAGCGGGTTAAAATGTTGCGCGACTCTTTCGCTAGGGTTTTGAAGGATGAAGAG
Source organism: Deltaproteobacteria bacterium (assembly GCA_016183145.1). Lineage (GTDB taxonomy): Bacteria > Desulfobacterota > Binatia > UBA9968 > UBA9968 > JACPFE01. Next base: position 1,970 of record JACPFE010000479.1, read on the forward strand.
CTGTTGGCCGAAGCCAAGAAGGGAAGGATGGAGGTAGGTTACACCTCAGGCGAGGAACTGGAGACACTGATCAAAGAGGTTTTGGATCAACCGCCGGAAGTCATCGAGCAGGCGCGTAAGATACTCGGCAATTGAACGGAGGAAACTATGGACGCAACCGTGAAGATCGCTCGGTTCGTGGCGGAAACGAAATACGAAAAGATCCCGGCGAAAGCATTGGAGACGGCGAAGACCGCCGTCATGGACTGTCTCGGCGTCGCGCTTGCCGGCAGCAAGGAGGAGTGCGCGAAGATATGCGCCGAGATCGCGCGCCAGGAAGGCGCCAAAGAAGAAGCGACGGTGATCGGCCAGGGATTCAAATCCTCGGCATTGCACGCGGCCCTGGCCAACGGCACGGCGGCCCACGCCATGGACTTCGATCATAGCTTCACGCTCATGGGGCAGCCCACCGCGCCGATCATTCCCGCGCTGATCTCGTTGGGGGACGCGCTCGGCGTAAGCGGCCGCCGGATTCTCGAAGCCTACGTTGCGGGTTATGAAGTCACCGCCAAACTATGCTATTCGCTGCGCGACAGCAGCCATGACGGCTGGCACGCTCCCAGCACCTTGGGCTCTTTCGGCGCCGCCGCCGCATGCGCCAAGCTCCTCGGGCTGGATGCCGAGCAAACCGAGATGGCGCTCGGCGTCGCGGCTTCGATGGCCGGCGGCATCGTGGCAAACTTCGGCACCATGACCAAGCCGCTGCATGTCGCCCTCGGAGCGCGCAATGGCGTGCTCGCAGCCAAGCTCGCGCTGTCGGGCTACACGGCCAATGCCAAAGCAATTGAAGGCGGATTCGGCTTTTATAAAAATTTTCACCCCTCGGCGCCGATCCACGACGAGCCGTTCGAAGAACTGGGAAAGTCGTACGGGTTGCTCACCGACGGCATCCGCATCAAGCCCTACCCCTGCGGCGGTCTCACGCATCAGGCCATCGACGCGGTGCTCGATTTCCGGGCGCAGCATGGCCTCACCGCCGACAGGGTCGAATCGATCAACGTCGACGTCACCAAGCACACCTTTGAAAGAATCATCTTCCGCGTGCCTCAAAGCGGCATCCAGGGAAAATTTTGCATGCCCTATCTCTTGGCGCGGGCGATCATCGACGGCAGAGTCTCGCTGGACCATTTTACCGACTCGGCGGTGCGCGACCCTGACGTGCTCAAGCTGGCCGAGAGAATCCAGATGAATCTCGACGCGAACTTGAAAGCGATCGACGCGGGCGGCCGCCCCTGCCGGGTCACGCTGCGCTTGAAGGATGGACAAACTCTCACGCGCGAGGTCCAGCACGCCAAGGGCGGCCCCGAAATCCCCATGACCCCGGGCGAGCTTAAAGGAAAATTTATCGAGTGCGCGCGCCAGGCGATCAACGATGGCGCCGCCCGGCGCGCGTTGGAATCCATCGAGCGCTTGGAGACATTGGACAATATCCGCCCGCTGTGCCAACTGCTGGCGGGGTAAATAGGGAGAGCACCTCATGACAACGCACTTAGCGCTCTTGGCAGCTATCCTCTTCTATTGTGGGCCGGTCGCCGTCGCGGCTGCCCAGGGCGATCCTTTCTACAAAGGTAAACAGATCAAGATCGTGGTGGGCTTCACCGCCGGCGGGATTATCGACCTCTGGGCGCGGCTTTTCACCCAGCACATGGGTAAAACCATCCCCGGCAATCCCGACTTGATCGTCCAGAATGTTCCCGGCGGCGGCTCGATGATTGCGGCCAACCAGCTCTATAGCGTCGCTAAACCAGACGGCCTCACGCTTGGAATGATCTCGTCCGGACTTTATTTTGATCAACTGCTGGGAGCCAAAGAAGTCCAATTCGATTGGGCTAAATTCGGTTGGATCGGTTCGCCGGTGCGCAATTTCGAGGTGCTGACGATGCGAGCGGACGCGCCCTATCGAAGCATCGAAGACATTCAAAAAACGGCGCAGCCGCCGCGCTGCGGCACCACCGGGACGGGAGGGACTGGGCACTACTTCCCAAAATTTCTGGAACAAGCCCTCGGCGCGAAGTTCCATCTGGTACTGGGTTATCCCGGCAACCGTGATGTCGAAGTGGCCATCGAACGCGGCGAGGTCCAGTGCTATGCGATCACCAAAGAAGCTTTCCTGCGCGAGCCGGGCCGCTCGTGGCTGAAAAAAGGTTTCGTCCGGGCGCTCGTCCAGGGCGGGCAAAGACGCGACCCGCTCTTTGCCGAGGCTCCGACCGCTTATGAGCTGATGGAGAAATTCAAGACGCCCGATCCGATCAAGCGGGTTGCCGCCGTCCTGCTCTCCACGGGGGCCATCGGCCGGCCCCTGATCACCCCGCCGAACCTTCCCGCAGAGCGACTTAAGACTCTGCGCGACGCCTACGCAAAGATGGTCGGCGATGCTGACTTCGTCGCCGAAACTAAGAAACGCGAATGGCAAATCGAATACGTCAGCGGCGAAGAGTTGGAAGCGATTGCAAGAAAAGCCGTGGTGCAGCCGCCGGACACCGTGGAACGGTTAAAGAAGATTTTGGGGGGATGAC
>JACPFE010000480.1 GCA_016183145.1 Deltaproteobacteria bacterium
CGAATGCGAGCGCACGCTGCTGCGCAAAATAAAAGATTTGTGGAATTTGCTTTGACTGGCCGGCGGGTCAGTACCCGCCCCGCAATATCCGCGCGGCGTCTTTGGCGAAATAAGTCAGGATCATGTCGGCGCCGGCACGCCTGATCGCGAACAACACCTCCATCATGACTCTTTGTTCGTCAATCCATCCGTTTTGACCAGCGGCCTTGATCATCGAAAACTCGCCGCTGACGTTATAAGCGGCTACCGGATAGCCGAATTTCTGTTTCACGCGATAGACGATGTCCAAATAAGCCATCGCCGGCTTCACCATGACGATATCCGCGCCTTCGCGAATGTCCAATGCGACTTCGCGCAGCGCTTCGTCGCTGTTGGCCGGGTCCATCTGATAGGAGCGGCGATCGCCGAACTGCGGCGTCGACTCCGCCGCCTCGCGGAACGGCCCGTAGAACCCAGAAGCGAATTTCGCGGCGTAGGCCATGATCGCGACGTTTTCGAAGCCGTTTTGATCGAGCGCGTGCCGGATCGCCCCTACTCTGCCGTCCATCATGTCCGATGGACCGACGATATCGGCCCCGGCGCGCGCGTGCGAGAGAGCTTCTTTGGCCAACAGCTCCAACGTGGCGTCGTTATCGACATCGCCGTTCTTGACCACGCCGCAGTGACCGTGATCGGTGTATTCGCATAAACAGACATCGGTGATCACCAGCAGTTCCGGCCGCTTTTCCTTGATCGCGCGAATAGCCTGCTGCACGACGCCGGCATCGGCATAGGCCTCGGTGCCGTGGGAATCCTTGCGTTCGGGGATGCCGAACAAGATGACGGCAGGAATTCCCAGGGCGCGGACTTCCTGACATTCGATGACCGCGCGGTCCACGGAAAGTTGCGCGACGCCGGGCATTGAAGAGACCGGTTGGGCTCGGTCTTTTCCCGGGCTGACGAATAACGGGTAAATCAGGTTTTTCGGGCTAACCGACGTTTCTCGTATCAGTTCCCTGATTCTTTCGTTGCGCCGCAGCCTTCTCGGCCGATACTTTGGATAATCCATCCTAGGCTCCCGCCGGTCGCGCTCCTCCGGCCGCGCCCGCACCACGCACGAAAAAATCAACCATCGCGCGCACCAGTCCTGGAATCGTAAACTCCGCCGACACCAAATCGGCATTCCCGCCCAATTCTTCAACGGTCGCTTTGGTAATCGGTCCGATACAGCCGATCGCCGTACCGTCCAAAATCACCGACAATTTCTCGCCGCCAAACAGTTTCACGAAATTCCAGACCGTGCTGGAACTGGTGAACGTGACCATGTCCACTTTGCGCTCTTGCAGCAACGTACTGAGTATCGATACGTCCGGCGCCGGCATCGCCGTACGATAGGCTTCGACAACATCGACCACGGCGCCCCACTGCCGCAGCGTCTCCGGCAAGATCTCCCGCGCCTTGGCCGCCCGCGGAATCAGCACGCGCTTGCCGCGCAATTCCTCGGGCTTGAGCGCATCGAGAACTCCCTCGGCCTGGAATTGCTCCGGCACCAGGCAACTGCCTATCCCTGCGGCTTTAAGTCGCTCTGCCGTGGGCGGGCCGATGGCGGCAACCCGCTTGCCCTGGATTTTCGCCAGAGATTTTCCCGAACGGTCGAAACGCGCGAGAAATTGTTCGACGCCGTTGACACTGGTGAAAATTAACCAATCGTACTCCGCGATCCGCGCAATCGCCGCGTCCAGCGCGGCAAAACTTTCGGGCGGTTGGATCTCGATGGTCGGAAATTCTATCACCTCGCCGCCCAGCTCTTCGATCCGGGCCGCCAATCCGCCTGCCTGGGCGCGCGCCCGCGTGACCACGATGCGCCTGCCCGCCAGGGGACGAGAGGCGCTGCTCGCCGCGCGTAAATTGTTGGCATCCATAGCCTATACCGACGCCAAAATCCGGTCCGCGCCCGCGCGCAGTAACTCCTCAGCCAGTTCGACACCTAATTTCACCGCGTCTACGAATTTCCCCGAGCGCTCACCCCGCTTCAACGATTTCCCGTCGGGGCTGGCGACGACGCCGATCATCGTGATCGCGTCCCCGGCAACCATAGCGCGCGCCCCCACCGGGACCTGACAACCGCCCCCCAAACGACTGAGAAACGACCGTTCCGCGGTCACCTCGGCAGCCGTCGGCGCGTGGTGTAAAAAAGACCACTCCTCGTTTCCCGCGTCATTTGCGCGCGCCTGCAGTCCCAGGGCACCTTGAGCCACGGCGCTGACGCAAACATCGCTCGAAAGATACTCTACGATGCGCTCTTCCCGGCCGATTCGTTTCAGCCCGGCGGCCGCCATCACCAGGGCGTCGACTTCGCCGGCGTCGAGCTTTTTCAGCCGCGTGTCGACATTGCCTCGAATGGAAACCACCGACAGCTCCGGCCGATGATATAAAAGCTGCGCGCGCCGGCGCAAGCTGCCGGTGCCGATCCGCGCCCCGGGCGGCAGCCGATCCAGGCTCGTCCGCTCTCTCGTCACCAGGACATCCCGCGCGTCTTCGCGCTCGGGAACCGCGACGAGCGCGAGGCCTTGCGCCATCTCCGTCGGCAAATCTTTTAGTGAATGCACCGCGAGATCGATCTCATTTCGCAGCAGCGCCTCTTCGATCTCCTTGGTGAAAAGCCCCTTGCCCCCGATGGCCTGGAGCGACGCGTCGGTGAAGCGGTCGCCGCTGGTTTTGATCACCACGAGATCGACCTTTGATTCGGGACGTCGCTCCTCGACCCGCGCTTTTACCCAGTGGGCTTGTGCCAAGGCGAGCGTACTGCCGCGGCTGCCGAGCCGGATCGATCTCACTTGCCCTCCAGGTCGAAAAGTCTTTTGAGAGCGGCGACGTACAAAGTGCCCTCGTCATCCTCTTGCTGGGCATTCTTTTTCAATTGAGAAATCGGCCCGTGGAGCATTTTGTTGATGATGGCTGTGGTCATGTTTTCCAGCGCTTCCCTTTGCTCGTCGGACAAGCCCTTGAGCCCGCCGGTAAGAGACTTCTCCATCTCTTTGCGCCCGATCTCGTCGAAGCGCTGGCGCAGAGCCGCGATCGTCGGAACCTGCTCCAGGGAGTGGATCCAGCGGGTGAAATTCTCCACCTCTTCGAGGACGATCGTCTCCGCCTTCTCCGCTTCGTTGGACCGTTCTTGCAGGTTCTCGTTGGCCACGGCCTGCAAGTCGTCGATGTTATAAAGGTAGGCGTTGTCGAGCTTGTTGATCTGGGAATCGAAATTACGCCGGTCGCCGATGTCGATGAAAAACATCGGCTTGTGCTTGCGCTCTTTCAGGATCGCGCCCACGGCGCCGGCATCGATGAGAACTTCCTGCGCGCCGGTGCAGCCGATGACGAGATCGGCGATCTTGAGATAGCGGGGAAAGTCCTCGAAGAGAATCGGGCTGCCGTGGATGCTTCCCGCCAGCTCGACCGCGCGTTCGAACGTGCGGTTGGTCACCATCAAGCTGCGCGCGCCGTTGCTCTGCAGGTGACGCGCCATCAAACCGCCCATCTTGCCGGCGCCGATCAGCATCACCGTTTTATCGTCGAAGCGGTCGAAAATCCGCCTGGCTAAATCCACCGCCACCGAGCTCACCGACACGGCGCGGCTGGCGATGCCGGTCTCGGTGCGCACCCGCTTGGCGACGGAAAAGGCGCGGTGAAAGAGCCGGTGCAGGATCGCTCCCACCGACCCCGCTTCCTGCGCCGCGCTGTAATAATCCTTGAGCTGGCCCAGAATCTGCGGCTCGCCCACCACCATCGAATCGAGACTCGCGGCGACGCGGAACACATGCCGCACGGCATCGGCTCCTTGATAGGCGTAAACATGGTCGTCCAATTGGCCGGTATTGCGGCGCGCTCCTTGCTCGTCGAGAAATTTTTTGATTTCCGCGGCAGCGGAGGGACCGTCGGCTGCCGCCGCGACGACCTCGACGCGGTTGCAGGTCGACAATATCACGCCTTCTTGAATCGCCGGATAGGCGCGTAACTGGGCCAGAGCCTCGCGCAGGTGAGAAGCTTCGAAGGCGACGCTCTCGCGCACCTCGATGGGCGCGCTGCGGTGATTGAGGCCGACGATGAGAATTTCTTTTTGCACGGTTTAGTCGAACCGGCCCCCATGCCGGCTTGGGAAAATCGCCTCTCCCCACAGGAAGTAACCGATCACGACGCAAAAACCGAAGGTGGTAAGCAGCGCTGCCTTTCTACCGCGCAGACCGGTCGCCCGGCCGTGGAGCAGCGCGCCGTAGAAGAGCCAGGCGATGCCGGAAGAGATCTGGCGCGGATCCCAGGACCAATAACTGCCCCAATGAATCGCCGCCCACATGCTGCCTGAGACGATGCCCAGGGTCATCAAAGGAAACCCCCACACAAGGAAAATATAATTGAGCCGGTCCAAGGTCTCCAGGGACGGAAAACGCTTCATCAGCAACGTCATCTTTTTGTGCTTCAACTGACGTTCCGACAGGAGGTAGATCAAACTCACGCCGAACGCCAGGGCGAACGCCGCGTTGCCAAGAAACGCCACCGTGACGTGGACAGGCAGCCAATAGCTCTTAAGCTCAGGCGGCAAGGCTTCGCTGCCGGTGCCGAAAGCGAACGCGGCAAGCGTCATGAGAAATGCCAACGGGGCGATGATCGCTCCGAGAACGGAGAGGCGGTATTTGAAATGAACGACCAGATAACCCGCGACCATCACCCAACTGTAGAAAGACAGCGCCTCGCGAAACTGCGTGACGTTCGGATAGCCCGTTTGAAAAAAATGCACGCCGAGCGCCGCCGTGTGCGCGGCGAAGCCGCAGGCTACAATTAAAGGCGAGAGCTTGGAAACAACATCGCGCTGGAAAAAAACGTAAAGAGCGAAGGACACCCCCGCGAGTAGATAAAACAGCGCGGCAATCTTGAGAAAGGTGACGTCCATGAGTACCCAGCCATTATAGGACAACCGCCGGGACCTTCAAGGCCGTCGATTTTATCGGGATAGCGTAGCTTTTGGGCAGTTTAGTCCAACAGGTTCCTTCGGCTAGGTTCAGAGCAGGGTTATCCCTCCCGTCGCTCCTGCCTGGATCATCCCTGAGCTTGATTGCTCCCAAAAATCTTGACGAGGGCCTTACCGCTCTCCATATCAACCTCCCATTCTCCTTCTCATCTCCGGTAGGAACCCGCTCTCTTCGAGACTACGGACCATACTCCTGTCCAGGAGCTGATTGAGATCCGCCTGGCCAGCCTTGGGATTTACCCATCCGATAATCCTCTGTGTGGTCCTCCATGCCTCCAAGTTAGGATCCACTTCCAATGTGGCAACTTGACGGATCACCTTGTAGGACATCTCAGTGTCTTCCAATTTGTCAAAGAGCAAATTTTTCTTAAGAACCTGCATGACGTTCGCTTTGTTTTTCGGATCGTGAATAAAGACCACCGCTTCAACCATCCCCTGGATAAGACGCAAGGCCACATCGCGGGACTGGAGAATAAAATCCCTCTGGGCACAGAGGCCCGTTAGCTGAAGGGCGCCTTTAAGCTCTCCCGCATCGGCTAAGGAGTGGAATCCTGCCCTCTTTGCCCTCTCGCTGAAGCTGTAGGGCAAGACCGCCGCATCGACTTGACCTGTGAGGAGGGCCTGCGTGATGGTGGCCGTATCTCCGATGACTCTGATTTTTAGCTGATACTTGTCCGGGTCGATATTGAGATGGTCTAAGAGAAGCATGGTTTGCAACCAAAATCCCCCGCCGATGCTCTGGACCCCGACGACTTTGCCACGAAGCTCTTCAAGGGACTTGATCTCCTTACGGGCCATCAAATTGCGCCCAATTCTGTTTACAGGAAAAGCGATACAGCTTATTCTCATGCCTCCCGCAGCGGCATTGATCCCGCTGGATGATGCCGCGTAAACGACTTGCACGCTTCCCGAGCCTAGGGTAGCCATCATAATTGGACCACTACGGAGCTGGAGCATAGCGACATCGAGGCCTCTCTTTCTAAACAACCCCGTTTCAATTCCCACCCACATAGGTGCGGCGGTCTCATTGTGCCCGCCATAGGCGACAAGTACCTGCTCGGCAGCTTGCACTGGAGCGGGCAGAAAAAAACCGATGATTAAAGGCACAAAGATGAGCCGAAGTCTTTCGAAAAACATAACCTGACCTCCCGTTACTGCCCATCTACATCCCTGCCTCCATTCCTGTCAAGGGAACAATTTAACTTCTTGACAGAATTTCAAAACCTGCTAAGTAGGCAGCCACGGGCAATAGACCTACAGCAAAAGCGGCCAAAATATGATTGACGCGCTTATAGGCGACAATTGGGGATAAGTCCAATTTCGCGATGCGCTTGCCCAGCAGCCAGGTTGTACGCCCATGTTGGTAATGTCGTTTGGAATTTACGGCTTGCACAAACGGATCGAAAAGGAAATAGAGCGGCTGAAGGAGCTTTAATCATGGATATCGTAGTCGCATTGATTCTGGTTGGCGTCGCGCTGCTGTTCGTGTACGTAGCGTTCGACGCGACAAAGCATCCGAAGTAATCCACAACCTTCCTGCTTGTCGCTTCACCCAAGTCGGCAGGTCCCGCCGCTGAGCGCATCAGTCGCTTGGGAGAAAAGGGAACATTCGGAATTTTTACACGCAACTATTTGCTACTGTCCGACGCGGAATACGCGCGGCTGAGTTTGTCGTCAGCGATCTCTGGAACTCCACCTTTGCCCCGCTCTTCACCCCTCACCCACCGCGTTCTTGACACTCGCCGCAGGCTAATATAGTTTACCCCCCTAGCTGGACACCTTATCCAGAGTGGTGGAGGGAGCGGCCCTTCGAAGCCACAGCAACCGGTTCCGATATACGGAACGCTGGTGCTAATTCCCACCCCTTGCAAAGGGGGTAAAGATAAGGTGAGGTTCTGAAAGCCTCTTCTTATCGTATTGAGAAGAGGTTTTTTTTTGAGCGCGGACGATGAGCATGCGCCTGACCACGGATCAAATCGAAAGATATAGCCGCCAGATCATGGTGCCCGATCTCGGCGGCAAGGGACAAATTCGCCTGCGGCAAGCCCGAGTGCTCGTGGTCGGCGCGGGCGGTTTGGGCTCGCCGGCGGCATTGTATCTAGCTGCGGCTGGAATCGGCACGTTGGGAATCATCGACCCCGACCGGGTCGAACTATCGAATCTCCAACGCCAGATCCTTCATGCGACGACCGACATCGGGCGGCCCAAAGTGGATTCAGCCAAGACAAAGTTGGGCGCGCTCAATCCCGATGTGCAAATCGACGTCTATCCGGCGCGGCTGGAAGATCACAACGCGTCTGAAATTATTGCCGGCTACGATTTCGTCATCGACGGCAGCGACAATTTTCCGACCAAGTTTCTGGTGAACGACACGGCGGTTAAGTTAGGAATCGCGTTCAATCACGCGGGGATCGTCCGGCTCCAGGGCCAGACGATGACCGTGATTCCGGGAAAAAGCGCCTGCTACCGCTGCTTGTTCAAAGAGCCGCCGCCGCCCGAAGAAATCTTGAGCTGCCAGCAGGCGGGAATCCTCGGCGCCGTGGCGGGCACCATCGGTTCGATCCAAGCCACCGAAGCGATCAAGTATTTGACCGGTTTCGAAGAAGGCCTGCTGACCGATCGCCTGCTCACCTACGATGCTAAGACGATGAAGTTTCACAGCGTGGACGTGAAGAAAGATCCCGGCTGCAGCGCCTGTGGCAAGCCGGCGACGACGGCGCAAAAGCTCGCGACCGGCGCTTCAGGTGATTAATGTCTCTCTCGAAGATAGTTGAAACCTCTAGCCTTCACGCGAACAGAAAATTCGTCATGCCCGCGAAAGCGGGCATCCAGTGCGGCGGGGTATGGGCGAAGACACAAAACCTAGATTCCCGCTTTCGCGGGAAAGACGGAGCGAGCAGTCGACTTCCGGTCCGCGTTATGAAATCCCTCGGCTGCGAGCCGAAGGGTCGATTGATCAGAAAGGAAACAGCATGAGTTTTGTCCTAGGACTTCAATGCCGAGAATGCGGCCAGGAATATCCGAAGCAAGCCCTGCACGTGTGCGAAAATTGCTTCGGCCCGCTGGAGATCGTCTACGACTACGAGGGCATCAAACGGGCCATTAGCCGCGAAAAGATCGCCGCGCGGGAAAAGAATCTTTGGCGCTACCGTGAATTACTGCCCATCGACGGCGAACCGACCGTCGGTCTCTATTCCGGGTTTACTCCGCTCGTGCGCGCGCACCGACTGGGCGCGCTGCTGGGTGTAAAAGAACTATACATCAAGGACGATTCGGTCAACCATCCGACTTTCTCGTACAAAGATCGCGTCGTTTCGGTCGCGATCTCGAAGGCCATCGAATTCGGCTTCGATACCGTTTCCTGCGCCTCCACCGGCAATCTCGCCAACTCGGTGGCGGCTCACGCCGCCAAGGCCGGGCTTAATTGCTACGTTTTCATCCCGGACGGCCTCGAACAAGGAAAAATTATCGGCTCGGCGATCTACGGGCCGAAGACAGTGGCGATCAAAGGCAATTACGACGACGTCAACCGCCTGTGCAGCGAAATTGGCGACAAGTACGGTTGGGCGTTCGTCAACGTCAACCTGCGCCCCTATTACGCCGAGGGCGCAAAAACTCACGGCTTTGAGGTCGCCGAGCAGCTCGGCTGGAAACTGCCCAAGCATATCGTAGTAGCCAGCGCCGGAGGAACGATCTTGCCGAAGCTGGCCAAGGGTTTCAAAGAACTCGTAAAGGTCGGCCTGGTGGAAGACACCGGGTGCAAGATTTACTCCGCGCAAGCATCCGGCTGTGCGCCGATCATAAACGCGCTCAAGAAAGGCACGGACCTCATCAGCCCGGTGAAGCCCAATACCATCGCCAGCTCGATCGCCATCGGCAACCCCGCCGATGGTTACTACGTTATAGAAGCGGTGCGTGAATCGGGCGGCTGGGGCGAGAGCGTGACCGATGACGAAATCATCGAAGGCATTAAATTACTGGCGCGCACCGAGGGCATCTTTACCGAACCGGCGGGCGGGACGGAAGTCGCGGTGGCGAGAAAACTGATCGAGAGCGGCAGAATTCCCAGAAACGAATCCATCGTCATCAGCATTACCGGCAACGGCTACAAGACTCTTGAAACCGTCGCGCATAGCGTCGAACAGCCGTATACCATCAACGCGACTTTGGAAAATTTCGACGAGCTGTATCACCAACTGGATCATCCCGCGCGCGCCAGAGCGGTGGGGATCTAGTGTCCTCTCTCAGGAGTTCGTTGAACAAGTCGGCGCCTTTCCGTCGTCATTCCCGCGCAAGCGGGAATCCAGCGGTCCTTCGAAGTCCTGGATTCCGGCTCGCCTCCCGCTTTCGCGGGGGTTGGCCGGAATGACGGAACGAATTAGGTAACGAATTTCTGGGACACCACACTAGCATTGTCACGGTTTCTCTACGCCTCCCCCGCCACCGCCTTGCATGGCCAACGGGGAAGGATTATTTTAGAATACATCACAATTTGATCAGCGTTTCATATTCCAAGGAGGACGCCCTATGGCCGTAAAAGTTCGCATACCCACTCCACTGCGTAAATTCACTCAAGGGGCCGATGAGGTTTCGGCGCAGGGTAATAACGTCAAAGCCATCGTGGAGGACCTGGAGAAGCATTTTCCCGGGATCAAGGAGAGAATCTGCGACGAAACCGGCAAGGTTCGCCGCTTCGTCAACGTCTACGTAAACGGTGACGACATTCGTTTCCAGCAAAACCTCGAAACCAGTTTGAAAGAAGGCGACAGTATTTCCATCGTTCCGGCCATCGCCGGCGGATATTGAAAGGCGACTCGGGCTGGTCATGACAACCGCCAGAACCAATTTGCGCCTCGTCTCGTTCCCGGCCAGCGAACCGAAAAAAGTAGAATCGGTTCTCGACCTGATCGGCGACACGCCGCTGCTGGAGATCCAGCGGATTACGGAAGGACTTCCGGCAAAGGTGCACATCTTCGCCAAGCTGGAGGGGTTCAATCCGGGAGGATCGGTCAAGGACCGCCCCGCTTTGTGGATGGTACGCGAAGGCATCCGGACGGGAAAATTGCGCCCGGGCAAAATCATTTTGGACTCCACGTCCGGCAATACCGGCATCGCGCTGGCTTTGATCGGGAGCGTGCTGGGCTATCGCGTCGAGCTTGTGATGCCGGCCAACGTGAGCGCGGAGCGAAAACAGATCATTCACGCCTACGGCGCAAAGGTCATCTATAGTGACCCGATGGAAGGGTCCGACGGCGCGATCCTTTTATGCCGCAAAATCCTCGCGGAAGAACCTGAAAAATATTTCAAACCCGACCAGTACTTCAATCCGATGAACCCGCAAGCCCACTACGAAACTACGGGGCCCGAGATCTATCGCCAAACCGATCAATCGGTAACCCATCTGGTCGCCGGCATCGGCACCGGCGGCACGATCATGGGCATGGGACGGTATCTGAAGGAGATGAATCCGTCGATCAAGGTCATCGCGGTGGAGCCCGACGACGCCTTACACGGCCTCGAAGGGCTCAAGCATATGGCAAGCTCCATCGTGCCGGGTATTTATCACGAAGATGAACTGGACGAGAAAATACCCGTCTCCACCGACGACGCCTACGCTATGGTCTATCGCCTGAGCCAGGAAGAAGGCGTCGTGGTCGGTCAATCGTCCGGCGCCGCGTTGTTTGCGGCGATCAAACTGGCGCGACGGATACGGTCGGGAACGATCGTTACGGTTTTCCCCGACTTCGGCGACAAGTACCTCAGCACGAACCTGTGGGTGGGTTGGCGCGACCGCATGGCGGTGGGAAAACTAAAGTTCTCCATCTAACCGCGGCCGTCAGCACGGCGGCGATAGAGCCGGTTGAGAAAAACGCAATCGAACGATTAGATTTACTGAGCGGTTGCGGAAATTGAAATAACCAAGGCTCCGCCTTCATGAGGCGGCCCGCCGAGCAAGAAATTTCCCCCGCTGTTAAGGCGCACCGTGGTATCGATCAGCGGCTTCCCGCCTTGCTGCAGGTGAACCCTTAGAGCGAGCTGCTTGGTCCCGGATTCCTGCGGCGTGACGACCAGCGACCGCCCTCCGGGTATATCAAAGGTGGCGTTGCCCTTTCGCTGGACCTTTTGGCTCTCTTCTTTGAGCAGCCGATAGGAACGGTATTTGAGCGGTTCGAGCTGCTTTTTCAGATGCGCCAGCCGGGAATCAAACTCATCTCCTTGGTTGCTGGCCAGGATCGCGCCGATTTTGACTTGAACTATTTGGGAGGTAGTTTCGGCAGCCCCCGCGAATGCGGCAAAGAAAAACAAGATGCTGCTAGAAAGAAGGGCTCGCGTCACTCTTTTCCCCGGTAGACTCATTTTCACCTTCTTGATTTTGATATAACCAAATAATGGTCGTTTTGGTCTCGTTCTCCCGCAGCACGGCCACATTACGCCCGAAACCGTCGATGGATTCAACCGCGGCAAAATTATTTCGCCGGACCGCCAGCCGCGAGCCGGGGAAGAATGATTCAAGAGAGAACATGCCCATTAAAACGAGGATGATGACCGCCGGGACCAGCCACGCCAGTTGAGGCGGCGTCGATAGGTCGCGGACCCACCCGAAGAAATCTTCGTGCCAGACCCGCTGCCGGTTGATACGCTGCTCCACGCCGGACCAAAAACGCTCGAATGAAACGTTGGACGGCCCGGCGACCAAGACCGCTTTTAACGAAGCCTGCAACTTTTCCAATTGCCGCCGCTCCTCGCAGCAGGCCGGACAGCTTTCCAGATGGACGCGAACTTCTTCCGCGCCGGATCTGCTCAACTCGCCGTCCATCCAGGCGCCGATGCGGTCCCGTATATCTTCGCAGCGCTTGATCATAGAAATGCCTTCAACTTAACTTGCAATTTCTTCCTGGCGTAGTGAAGCCGGCTCATGACGGTTCCCTCTGAGCAGCCGAGAATCTCGCCGATATCCTTATACGGCAATCCTTCAACCGTTCTCAAAATGATGACGGCCTTATGTTCCACCGTCAAATCGTTGATGGCGGCGATTAAACCTGCGCGCAGCTCTTTATCGTGCGCATTCGAGAACGGATCCTTTTCGACTTCATTTTGCTCTTCCAAAACCCCGTCCATGTTTTCACGAAAATCCAGAGGGTTTCTCTTTTGGCGGCGCTGGGCATCGATCGCCATGTTGACGGCGATTCGGTAGAGCCATGTGTAAAAAGACGATCCCCCTTTAAAGCCTTTGATCTTTCGATAGGCCCGAAAAAAAGCCTCCTGAGCCACATCCATCGAGGCTTCGCGATCGCGCAATAACCCTAGGACCACCATGAAGATCTTCTGCTGGTAGCGTGAGACTAGCTCCTGAAAGGCGCTCGTCTCTCCGGCCTGGCATTTCTGAACCAGATCCCAGTCGCTAACCTCCACGACAAACCTGCTTATTAGACGCCGTCGGAAAAAAAATATTCAACATGCCGGCAGGCTTGATCATAAAATCTGGAATATTTCGCGAATTCCCGTAGATCATCTTGAAATTCTTGTTCTTTTGCTTATCATGCGGTGTATATAACCTGGGCTGGAAATATGATCGTTCAATGTCCCAAATGCAAGACCAGCTATAAAGTCGCTGACGAGCTGTTTAAAGACTCTAGCCCGGCCTTTCGCTGCTCGCGTTGCAAGCATACCTTTCAACTTGAATCCTCTGAGCCGCCTCAAAAGCCGGCGGTCAATCCACCAACCGGTGAGACTCAGCCGGTGGAGAGTTCTGCGAGCAGAGAGCTGAGCTTCATTTTTCCTCCGAGAGAGGAGCAGCAGAATATTCCTGCCGGCGTTCCGCCCGTTGACGCCCCCCCTGGTGAAAGCGAAACCGTGGCCGTAGAGAACAACCATCCGGACCAATGGGCCATAAGCGTCGACCTACAAAAGTCCGAAGCGCCGTTTACGATCTCCGAAGCTTCGCATTCGGCGCAAAAAGAGGAAAAACTATTGACGCCGCCGAACCCGCCACCCCGGGTCACGCCCGCGCCGGAGTGGAGCCACACGGGCAAGCCCGTGGCACCTTCCAGTACACCCGTGCGGCGGAATCCTGAGCAAGAGCCCCCGGCCAAGGCCGGGGCTCGAGTCGAAGGGTCGACTCCAACCTCGGCCGACGGCGAGGAAAACATTCTACGACTCGGCCCTTACCGGGATCAACAGACCTCCACGACGCCCTACCTAACCCTTTTCGCCCTGTTGATCATTATTTTCGCGCTGGCAACCGCCTTCAACCGGGCGCATCCGAGCGCCACTGAGGGATTCGTGCGACAAATACCGCTGGTTGGAGCATCGGTGCTGAGAAACAACCGCTTAAATGACGGCGTCCTCCTGCAATCGCTGCGCGGCGGCTATCAATCCATCCAAGGGAACCGCGAGGTCTTCGTCATCACCGGCGTGGCATTGAACCAAAATCCGGTTACCATCCGCGCCGTACAGATTTCGGGAGAGTCGTTTAACAATCAAAACGAAGAGATCGAGAAACAGACGATCTGGGTCGGCAACGCGATCTCGCCGAGTATCGTACGCGGCTTGAGCCTGCAGGAGATTGCTAATCTACAGAGGCTTCCACCTCTGAAGACGTTTGAGATTCCCCCTGGTGACTCGGTTCCATTTACCATTGTGTTTTTGAAAACGCCGAAAGGAATGAAGGATTTCGGTTGTAAGGTGATTTCCGCCGAAGGAAACGCTTGACCGGGGATCAATCGGTTCAAGGTTTAAAGTTCAACGCGCTCTGCG
>JACPFE010000473.1 GCA_016183145.1 Deltaproteobacteria bacterium
ACTGGTGCGCCAAAAAAACGGTTCGCAGAAAGACCGAAAGAGGAGTGAAGGAAAGTTTGGGGCCGAGATGAATTACTTCCGGTTCTCTCCCCCTTAACGGGGGAGAATTAGAGTGGGGGTGAATCACACCGCGCTAGACCGCAGATTTTTCACCCCCATCTTAATCTTCCCCCATCAAGGGGGAAGAAACATTCATGACCGCGTAGCACTATATTGCCGAACTCCGCTTCGCCGCAAGCCTTGAGCACTATCGAAGAGTTGAGGGCTTTCCACCACCCCCGAAGGAAAAACTAAAACCTCACCACCGCCGCGCCCCAGGCGAAGCCGGCGCCGAAGGCATTGAGCAGCACCACGTCCCCCGGCTTGATTCTCCCTTCGCGCCTTGCCTCGTCCAGGGCGACGGGAACGGAAGCCGCGGAGGTATTGCCGTACTTATCGACGTTGACGACGACCTTTTCCAGCGGCACGCCGAGCCGCTCGGCCAGCGCCACGATGATTCTCCGATTCGCCTGGTGCGGGATCACCAACGCCACTTGATCGATGCCGAGGCCCGCCTCTTTTAGCGCCTGGCGGCTGATCTCTTCCATGGAGCGAACCGCCACCTTGAACACCTCTTTGCCGTTCATCGTGATCGTGTGCTCGTTATTCTGGACCGTTTCCGGGTTGGTCGGCTTGAGCGAGCCGCCCGCCGGCACATAGAGTGTCTTGACGTGAGAGCCGTCGGTGCGCAGGCGCACGCTGAGTATGCCGCGCTCGCCCTTTTCCGAAGTCCCCAGCACCACGGCGCCGGCGCCGTCGCCGAAAAGTATGCAGGTCGTGCGATCATCCCACTTGAGCAAGCGGCTAAGCGCGTCCGATCCCACCACCAGCGCCGTGCGCGCCTGTCCGGTGCGAATAAACGAATCCGCCACCGCCAGGGCGTTCAAAAAACCGGAGCAGGCGGCGTTCACGTCGAAGGAAAACGCCTTGCGCGCTCCGAGCATATCCTCGAGCACACAGGAGGAGCTGGGAAAGAGATAGTCCGGCGTCACGGTTCCCATTATGATTGCATCCAGGTCGTTGGCCTCCATTCCCGCGTCCGCCAGGGCGCGCACCGCGGCGTGGTAGGCCATGTCGGCATTGCCTTTCCCCTCTTCCAGAACATGCCTTTGCTTGATGCCGGTGCGCACGGTGATCCACTCATCGCTGGTCTCCACCATTCTTTCCAAGTCCCGATTGGTGACGACCTTGGTGGGAAGCTCCGACCCGGTGCCCAAGATAACGCTTCGCCGATGCGCTGCGCTCATTCAGCCCTCCGAAAAATTACGCAGGCGTTGGTTCCGCCGAATCCGAACGAGTTGGACAGCGCCACGCGGACGTTGGCCTTGCGCGCTACATTGGGCACGTAATCGAGGTCGCAAGCCGGATCGGGGGTTTCGTAATTGATGGTCGGCGGAATGATGCCGTGGTGCAACGCCAAGACGGAAAACACGCCTTCCACGGCGCCCGCGGCGCCGAGCAGATGCCCGGTCATGGATTTCGTCGAGCTGACAGCCAGCTTGAGCGCATGCTCGCCGAAAACTCTTTTGATCGCCTGGGTCTCGTTGGCATCGTTATATTCCGTCGACGTGCCGTGGGCGTTGATGTAATCCACTTCGCTGGGCGCGATGCCGGCGTCCTTCAGCGCCAGGGCCATGCAGCGCGCGGCGCCGTCTCCTTCCGGTGCCGGCGCGGTGATATGATACGCATCGCCGTTGGCGCCGTAGCCGATGACTTCCGCATAGATTTTCGCGCCGCGCTTGAGCGCCCGCTCCCGCTCTTCGAGAATCATGATGCCGGATCCTTCGCCGATGACGAACCCGTCGCGGTCCTTGTCGAAAGGCCGGCTGGCGCGCCCCGGCTCGTCGTTGCGCGTTGACAGCGCCTTCATGGCGGCAAAGCCGCCGACGCCGAGCGGCGTGATGGCGGATTCCGCTCCACCGGCTATGACCGCGTCTTGCAGACCGCGACGAATCAAATGGAACGCTTCGCCGATGGCGTGGGTCCCCGAGGCGCAAGCCGAGGTCGGAGTCCAGTTCACGCCCTTGGCCCCATGCCTGATCGCAATCTGCCCCGGAGCGAGATTCGAAATCACTTTGGGAATAAAAAAAGGAGAAATCTTGCGCGGACCGCCGTTGAGCAAGGCTTCCTTGGTCGTTTCGATGGTTTCGATGCCGCAGAAACCGACGCCGACGATCACGCCGACCTCAGTGGCCCAGTCTGGTTCGATTTTAAAGCCGCCGTCCTCCGCCGCCATGGCCGCCGCCGCCACGGCGTATTGAA
Source organism: Deltaproteobacteria bacterium (assembly GCA_016183145.1). Taxonomy (GTDB): domain Bacteria; phylum Desulfobacterota; class Binatia; order UBA9968; family UBA9968; genus JACPFE01. Next base: position 2,302 of record JACPFE010000473.1, read on the forward strand.
TAAAGAGATCCATTTTCTTGATCTCTTTCGTTTCGATAAAATCCTCAGCGCAAAAATCTGGGACTTCGCCGGCGATCCGCGAGGCAAAGGCATCGCTAATAGGAAAACGGGTTAGCTTTCGGATACCTGGGCGGCCAACAGATAAGGCATCCCAATTTTTAGCCAGTCCCGTGCCGAGTGGACTGACGAGCCCGAGGCCAGTTACTACAACTCTGCGTTGTTCAGATGTGTTCACGATCCGTAACCAAACTGTAATGGAATTGGACTCTAAAGATAGACGAGTCGTGCGAGAGGGTCAATAGTTTATTTAACGATATTTTTCGTGCACTTGCTGAATTCGGCGAATCAGCGGCTGTAACCGTTCACCGGCCGATTCATTTAACTGAACCGAAATACTTTCCCGGTCCCGCAACGCGTTCAGCACCGCGGCGACAGAATTCCGCAGCGCCGCGAGATCATATCCGCCTTCGAGCAAGAATGCTATCCGGCGGTCGGAACATTGATCGGCTACCTCTAATAACATCTTGGCCATCGCAGCAAACCCCTCCTCCGTTACTCCCATGCCACCGAGTGGATCACGCCGATGCGGGTCGAAGCCGGCCGATACCAGGATCCACTCCGGCGCGAATTTTGCCGCCAGCGGCACGACGAGATCATTAAAGACCCTGAGATACTCTGCATCCGCGCAACCGGCAGGGAGCGGGATATTGACGGTGTAACCTTCGCCGGCGCCTGCGCCCACTTCGTCCATCGCGCCGGAGCCGGGATAGTATGGAAACTGGTGCGTCGAAACATACAGCACCGACGGGTCTTCATAGAAGGCGTCCTGGGTGCCGTTGCCGTGATGCACGTCCCAATCCATGATCAAGATCCGCTTCGCGCCGTAAGTCCGCTTTAAATATTCCGCACCGATGGCGATGGTGTTGAACATGCAGAAGCCCATCGCGCGATTGCGCAAAGCGTGATGGCCCGGGGGACGGACCAAGGCAAACCCGTTTGGGTTCTCGCCCGCTGCGATGGCGTCGAGCAGACGCAAGAAGCCTCCCACCGCCAGCAAGCCGACGCCGAAGGAATCGCGGCAGGTGATAGTATCGCCGTCGAGCGCGTACTGGTTTTCTTTTGAAGTGGACTCAAGCAGGGAGACATAGTCGGCTCCATGGCAGAACTCGATCTCGGCCCGAGTCGCACTCTTGGGCGGCAATAAAATATATTTTTGGGCGTCTAACGCTTGGGTGAGCTGAAGCAGAACCTGAATTCGCTCGGGCCGTTCAGGATGGCCGTCTCCCGGTTGGTGTTTAAGATATTCCTGATCGATAACGACGCCGGGGTTTTTCACGGAAATGAATTTACCATCTGAATACTCAGGTCACAACTCGACGGCGCGCCGATTCCTTGCGCTGACTCTGTCGAGATGTCTGCTTTGTACTGACTTCGGCGCGAGCGACGCGACAGAGCGACGCGGTTACCTTGACTCCGCGCAAACCAAAGGGTATGAATTCATGTCAGCTATTTGCCGCGGGGTGGAGCAGTCTGGTAGCTCGCAAGGCTCATAACCTTGAGGTCCCGGGTTCAAATCCCGGCCCCGCAACCATGATGAAAGGGGGTCTCCGTGACCCCTTTTTTTATCCGTCGCAATCCTGCTCTCTCGGCACCGAAGAGCCGAACAGCTCTAGGAAGTTCACGGCAAACAAACCCGACGAAACGCTTAGGCTTGGTTTGCGGCGCGGATTTTTATACCATGCTTCCAGGTCGGCGGCGTGGAAACAATGCTTGTTGAGACTGCAATCGATGACGGTGCTCCGGTGAAAGCGGCCCTGGGAATTTCGTTGCTGTCATCATTGCTTGTCGTTTCGATCACGCTGGGATCCTCTCATTACACCAAGGCCCAGCTCGATGCCCTAGCAAGCCGTGTCGGCATGGTCTATTGGATCGCCTCGGCGGATAGCCGAACGCCCATTTTCCTCAGTGCTGCGACCAAGAACGCCGCCTGGTTCCATGCCCGTGACAATGAATCCTTCGAGATCATCGAACTCACCGGGCAAAAAGACAAAGACCCTTACTATAGAGTTAGATTCGACTCGGGAAAGGAAGGATACATTCGTCCCGAGGCATTTCTCGACGATTTCAACCTAACGATTCTTGCCGCCGATCCGCTGGCCAGTGAAAAGAAAAAGGCAACGGAGGCGGCCGAGGTAGAAAGAAAGCGAGTCGAGTGGATTCGATCCCAGCCCTGGACGCCGGCCGTCAAAGATGCGGCCATCAAACGCCGACCGGTAGCGGGGCATACCCCGGCAGAGGTCAAGCGTATTCTGGGCAATCCGGTGCGAGTAACCAAAATAACGGGCCAAAGCGTTGCCGAGGAACGCTGGCAGTATCCAGACGGCTCGGCTCTGATTTTCCACAATCAACTCTTGATCCGAATGGAAATAAGGGCCAGGCAAGTGCCCTAAGAACGGGGATGGTAGTCATGTACCTCCGGCAGAGCCGGAGTCTTGATTTGTGATCAGCCTCAGGCTGACTGGCCGGCTACCCCGGCAGTTTTCACGGCTCTCCGCTTTTGCTTCCTCTCCCTCTGGGAGAGGACTGAGGTGAGGGCGAATATTTCTCGGTTACCGCGCCCCTCACCCTTCCCTCTCCCCCGTGGAGTATTTACCACGGTCGAGACTGTAGACCCGATCGAGTAGCTACTCCACGGGGCGAGGGTGGGATTGTATCAACTCTCTTGGTGCCATGAGCCTATTCTGGTTCCGGATGAAAACTATGAGCATTGACGACTCGCGTAAATGTCTAACTGATTCCGCTGAAAAACCTTCCGTTCATCCTTCGAGAGCCTCAGGACGAACGGAAGGTTTTTCAGCAGAATCACTACCCCTTGTCAGTTTTTTCAAGACGCACTCTCTGCTGCGCGCGCAGTTCTCCCGTGCGGTAGTGCTCACCGCGCACGGCCCGCGCTGCGTCCGCCGCGTCTTCCTCGCTCCAACTGCCGAGGTTGTAACCGAACCAGGGGCTTTTTAGCTGGAGCGGCGGCAGCTCTAACTCCCGCCACAAAGACTGAGCCTTCTCCATGTACGCTCTCTCCGGCAGCGAGGTGGGAGGATAGTTCCACTTCCGGGTTGCGTCAATCAAGATCGCGGAAGCTTTCACCGCCGTGTACTCGCCGCGCGATTCCGGCGGCACCAGGGAAAAATCCAGGCCCGTGGAAGCCAGGATGTCGCGTATCTCCACGTCTCGGTGCGGCTGTATCCGGTAGGACATCGCCCAGTTGACCGAATCTGCGTCCCAAGCGTTGATGTCGTCGTCGACCGCGATGAGGATCTTGGGCGCCGAGCGCGGCAGGTCGGCCAGCACCCGCAACGCCGCCATCGGATCTGTGCCGGCGGATTTATCCATGCGCACGACGCAAACACCGTGGCCGCCAGCCGACTCCGGCAGCGCCACATCGAGGATGCCTTTCATCCCGTGGTCCACGGTTAGCAATTTATAAAATCTGCCCTCCTGCCCCACGCCGCGAAGCACACTGCTCTCGCTGGGGGGAAACTGACTGAAGAAGGCCTGATAAATGGCGTTGCGCTTGCGCGTGATGCAGGTGACGTTCATGAACTTGTCCGGCTCCCGGTGGGCCATGTAGCCGGTGAACTCGCCGAAGGGCCCTTCGGGCTCGAGCTCGTCCGTCGGGATGATCCCCTCGATGACGATCTCGCCGTGGGCCGGCACGAGCAGATCTACTGTCTTGCAGCGCACGACCTCCACCGGTTCGCCGGCGATTCCACCGGCGACGTCATACTCCCGCTGCACGCGGGAGGTGGAACAATAGGACAGATTCGGCGTGCAGCCGATGACGATCGCCGCTTCCAGCGGTTTGCCCAGAGCGTGGGCCTTGTTCCAGTGAACGCTGACATCCTGATACGCAAAGGCGAACAGGCCGATGCGGGTAGGGCTTTTGATCTGGCCCCGGTAGGTGCCGAAGTTGTGCTCTCCCGTTTCCGGGTCTTTGGTGACCCAGTGACCCGAGCTCAAAAATGGAGCGGAATCGAAGCCCGGCGTCGAAATGGGCACCGGAAGCATGCCGGCACCGCCAGCGTCCCGGAGAGACTGGCCTTCATAGATCAACTCCTGGCAGGGCCCGGCAGAAAGCGTGCGCGGCGGGATCGTGCGCGTCTGCGCGTGAGCCCACTTTGCGGAAATCTCCGCGGCGGAGTTCACGCCCATCCCCAGCGCGTAAACGAGGCGATTCGGCGCCATCACCGCCAGAGCCACGGGGATATCGTACTTCCTGCCGGTGACGTCGACGACGTTGTCAAAAAACCAGCCCTTTCGGTCGGGCTCCTGAAGACCGCGAAATTGAAAACGCACCAGTGGGTGCATTTCCGTATCCTTATTGATCGGCCGGCTGATCCGGCGCAGAAATCCGCGGGAATCGAGAAAGTCGAGCCATTCATGTAGATCGCGAAAGTAAGCCATCAATATGTCTCCTTGGATTTTCTCCCGCTAAGAAGCAAAGACGCCAAGTGACAGGCCCAATGCCTGTCATTCCGAGCGAACGCGAGGGATCTAGGAAAGATTTCTCTCTTCGTTCGAAATGACAATGCTCTTCCTTTGCGCCTTGGCGCCTTTGCGGGAGATCTTCCGGCTTTCGGTTGCGGCGCTACGGGGTCATGCGTGACAGCATGGGATGCGACGTTATTTTTTCCACTCGTAGGTTTCCAGTCCGGGACGGAAGGTTCGTTCTTGCTTGAATTGCTTGACGCCTTTATGCCAGGTCTTTTTTCCAATCGCATCGAGC
>JACPFE010000474.1 GCA_016183145.1 Deltaproteobacteria bacterium
AATGTCCCGGCATCACGGCCCATGTGAGCGACGGCGATATCCTGAGCGTCGACATCGAAAGCGGCAAGATCGTCAACGAGACTACCGGCGCCAAGCTTCAGGCCAGCCCCACGCCGCCCTTTCTCCTCGACATGCTGAAGGCCGGCGGACTGATCGCCATGGCGGAACGTCTCGCCGGCGAAGGGTAATATTTGATGTCTCAATCGCGGATCGGCGAAACCCCTCACCGCCCAGACGGTGCGCGGCGGAGTTTCAGGCGAACTGAACGTCCGTCATGCCCGCGAAGGCGGGCATCCAGGTTCGTTCTCGATTTAAGAACAATCAACCTAGATTCCCGCTTGCGCGGGAATGACGGAGAGGAAAATTCGGCTTTCAGTCGGCATCTTCAGAACCCACCTGCTCGGAATCGAAGGTGGTTGAATTAGCGTAGGACAACCATGCGCATTCTTAATAACAGCGAGATCGAGCAGGTCCTCACCCTCGAGGACTGCATGGAAGTTTTGGAGGTCGCCTACCGGGAGCACGCTTCGGGAAAGAGTGCGAACCGGCCGCGCAACCACACGATGTTTCCGGTTGAGGACAAGCGCTATCCCGGCTTTCATTTCAGATTCAAGTCGCAAGAAGGCGGTAATCTTTCTTCCGGAGTCTGGGCCCTGCGCATCACCTCCGACATGGCGGGCGTGGAGACGCTCGCCGACGGCACCAAGCGGCGCCGGCTGATTCCCGCGGCCCGCGGTAACACTTATGTCGGTCTCATTACACTATATAGTATGGAGACTCTCGAGCCGCTGGCGGTGCTGCACGACAGTTACATCCAGAAGCTCAGGGTCGGCGCCACCTCGGCGATGGGCATCCGCGAGCTGGCCAATCCTGGCGCGCGGGTTTCAGGCCTTTTCGGCTCGGGCTGGCAGGCCGAAGCGCACCTGCGCTATCTTTTCCTCGTCCGGCCGCAAATCGAAGAGGTGCGCGTCTACAGTCCGACGCCGGCGCACCGCAAATCCTTCGCCAAACAATGGAGCGACAAGTTGGGCAAGCTAATCATCGCGGTGGACCATCCCAAAGAGGCGGTCGAAGGCTGCCAGATCGTCACCTGCGCCACTGCCACGATGGAACCCTGCTTCGACGGCAATTGGCTGGAGCCGGGAACCCACGTGACCGCGATCACTTCACCCGACCGCACCACTTACCGATGCGAGCTGGACGATACGGCGTTCGACCGCGCCGATATCCTGATCGCGCTTTCAAAAGAGCAGATCGAGTACGACCACCAGGTCGATATCATGGGGCCGGTGAAGCGCGGACTGAAAACCTGGGAAGAGATCGGCGAACTGGGCGACCTGTTGATCGGCCGTTTTCCCGGACGGAAAGACAAGAATCAGATCTCGGTCTTTGCCAACAACACGGGGATGGGGCTTCAGTTCGCCGCCGTCGGCGCGCGCACCCTGGCGCTGGCGGAGGCCAAGGGATTGGGGCGCGAGGTGCCCACCGAATGGTTTGTCGAGGAGACCACGCCATGACGGAAAAAATCGGCGGCAAAATCATCAAGTTCGGCAATAACGTCAACACCGACGTCATCATCCCGGGCCGCTATCTGGTAAGTATCGATCCCCAGGAGCTCGCCAAGCACGCCTTTGAGCCGCTCGGAGCCGAGGTGCAAAAGCGCCTCTGGGCTTCTCAAGTCGTGGTCGGCGGCAGCAACTTCGGCTGCGGCAGCGCCCGCGAGCAGGCGGCCACCGCCCTGATCGGTGCCGGCATCAAGGCGGTAGTGGCGAAATCATTTTCCAGAGTGTTCTTTCGCAACTGCATCAATACCGGATTGCCGGCGGTTGAATGTCCCGAGGCCGCCGAAGCCGCTCAAGACGGAGGCGATTTCTGGCTCGACCTGGACGCGGGGATCGCCACGGTGCAAGAAAAGAACTTTCGCTTCGCCGCTTTCCCCGAGAGTCTCAAACAGCTCCTCGATGCCGGCGGTCTGATTCCTTACATCGCCAAGTACGTGTTGCCGCAGCAGCGGGCGGCAAAAGGATAAATCGTTATGGGAAAGACCTTCGCGGAAAAAGTGCTCGCCAGAGCGGCCGGAGCAACTGAAGCGGTTCCGGGCCAGGTGCTCGACGTTTATCCCGACCTGTACATGAGCCCCAACGCGAGTTGGCGCTGCATTCGCACGATGGAGAAGCTCGGCACCGATCAAATTTACGACGTCGACCGCATCGCCATGGTCATGGATCACATCGCCCCGGCGCAAACCGCCAAGACCGCCGACGACCAGCGTATCTGTCGCGAGTACGCGGCGCTCAGGGGAATCAAAAAATTCTACGACGTCGATGCCGGCATCGCGCACCTCGTCCTGTCGGAAGCAGGCCATATCCGTCCCGGCATGGTCGTGATCGGCAGTGACTCGCACACGACGATCTACGGCGCGCTGGGCGCCTTCGGCACCGGCGTCGGCTTCAGCGAGCTGACCGCCGCCTGGGTGACCGGCAAGATCTGGATGAAAGTGCCGCAGTCTCTAAAGGTCGTCATCGAAGGCCCGTTGGCGCGCGGCTCAAGCGCCAAAGATGTCATGCTCAAGCTGATCGGCGATCTCACGGCCGACGGCGCGACCTATATGTCCGTCGAATTCCACGGCAGCTACATCGAAGGACTATCGGTCTCCGAACGGATGACGCTCTGCAATCTCGCCATGGAGCTTGGCGCCAAGAACGGTTTCGTGCGCCCGGATGAAGTCACCAGAAGCTATCTCTCTGGGCGCGGCGTGGCGCCCGATCATTACGCCGAGCTTCACCCGGACGCCGATGCGGTTTACGTAAAGAGCGTGACCATCGACGGGCGCAGCTTGTCGCCGCAGATCGCCTGTCCGCACCAGGTTGACAACGTGAAACCGATCGAGCAGGTCGCCGGCACTAAAGTAAATCAAGTTTTCATCGGCTCCTGCGCCAACGCCAAGTACGAAGATCTGGTCGAAGCCGCGCAGATTCTCAAAGGCCGCAAGATCGCCAACGGTGTAAGACTGATCGTGAGTCCCGCTTCCAAAGAAATCGTCGGGCGCATCGTCAAGGACGGAACCTTTTCAATCTTGCTCGACGCCGGTGCGCTCATCACCAACCCCGGCTGCAGCGCCTGCGCCGGCGACGGCGGCGTCATGGCCGACGGCGAGGTGACGCTGTCGACGGCGAACCGCAACTTCCAGGGGCGCATGGGCAGCTACAAGGCGGAGATTTACCTCGGCAGCCCGGCGGTGGCCGCCGCCACCGCCGTGAAGGGCGTGATCGCCGACCCGCGGGAGTTTATGTAAGTAGTTAGGCAAGCCAAGCGGCAAGCAAAGAAAAAAAGACGGTTTTCACCACAGAGGCACGGAGGTCGCAGAGTTCGGAGACTTTTCTTTCAAATACTCCTTACTCCGCGTCCTCCGCGCCTCCGCGGTGAACTATCCGAGTTATTGATCGTATACCAAAAGGAACCATCGGAATGCCATACGAAGACCTGAGACATTTTTTGCGCGTGCTCGAAGAGAAAGGGAAGCTCTTCCGCATCGCCAGGGAAGTAGACAAGGACTGGGAGCTTTCCGCGGTCGCCAAGCTGGTGTTCCGCAAGATTCCCGACGAGCGTAGGCCGGCGCTGCTGTTCGAGAACGTGAAAGGATTTTCCCTGCCGGTGGTGACAGGGGTTCTCGGCGCTTCGCGCGAAGTTTACGCCCTCGCTCTGGAAAGCGAATTGAACTTCGAAGAAATCCTCCGGCGCTGGAGCAAGGCTCAGGCGAATCCAATCGCGCCGGTCGTCGTCGCCAGCGGCCCATGCCAGGAAGTCGTTTGTCGCGGTGACGAAGTCGATCTCTTCAAGCTGCCCGTGCCAGTCTGGACCGTTCCCCACGATCCGGCGCCTTATTTCACGTCTCCCTACGTGATCGCGCGAGACCCCGAAACCGGCGCGAGAAACGTCGGCACCTACCGGATGCAGCTCAAGGGCAAGCGCAAGACCGGCGTCTACTTCGGCAACAACCTCCAGGACCTGCGGCGCATCATCGACAAAAACGAGAAGCAGAATCGCCCGACGCCGGTGGCGGTGGTGCTCGGCACCGATCCCGTCATCGGCCTCACTTCGGTTTCCAAAGTTCCCTTCGGCCTCGACGAGCTGGCGGTCGCCGGTGGGTTGCGCGGCAAGCCGGTGGAAGTCGTGAAGTGCAAGAGCAACGATCTCGAGGTGCCCGCCACGGCGGAGATCGTCCTTGAGGGAGAAATTCCGCCGGGCGTTCGCGAAGAGGAAGGACCCTTCGGAGAATATCCTGGTTACATGAGCCAGGGCGGCCCCTCCTTTGTATTCGAAGTCAAAACTATGACCACGCGCCGCAATCCGATTTTTCAGGCCTTCGTGAGCCAGATGCCGCCCAGCGAAAGCAGTTGCATCCGCGGCTTCGGTTTCGGCATGCCGATCTACAAGAAGCTCAAGTACGATCTCGACCTGCCGATCACCGACCTCCATTTTAAGACCGAGGGAGGGAGCACCGCCTATCTCGTGATCTCGATGAAAAAAGAAAACGACGGCCAGCCCAAGCAGGCGATGTGGGGCGCCTGGGCGGTGCTGCCGCGCTTCGCCAAGTTCACCGTCGTGGTGGACGACGATATCAACGTGCGCGACTCCTTCGCCGTCGATTGGGCGATGAGCTTTCGCGTCCAGCCGGCGCGCGATATTGTCATCGAGCCTAATACTTTGAGCGTGCCCCTCGATCCCTCGGTGCCGCTCGAAGGCCCCGTCTCCGATCACCGCCGCGCCATCGGCTCCAAGGTCGGCATCGACGCCACCAAAAAACATCAATTTCCTCCCATCGCCTTCCCACCCGAGGAGCATGTGCGCGAGGTGGAGAAGCGCTGGCGGGAGTACGGACTGGACCGGATTTCATAGGGAGGGCCGCGATGAAACATGCCAAACTTCGCCTCCGAGTGGTTCATGCGCTGAGCGGGTTGGCGCTATTGCTAGCCTGCTTGACCGAGTCTCCGTTCGCCGCCGAGCAGCCATATTACGCGGGCAAGACGATCCGAATCATTGCCGGCTTTTCACCAGGCGGCACAGTTGACATCAGAGCGAGGCTCCTCGCGCGTCACCTGCCCAAATGGATTCCCGGAAATCCCAGCGTAATAGTCCAGAACATGACCGGAGCCGGCGGCCAGATAGCAGCGAATTATGTCTTCGGTGTCGCCAAGCCTGACGGGCTGACCGTGCTTCACTTTCCGAACAGCGCGATCGTGAATACCTATATGGAACCCGCAAGCGTCAAGTACGACATTCGGCAAGTACCCATCGTCTGGGTCGGGGCCGATAGCTGGACAGCCGTCGTCAATCCTAAGGTGGCCAAGATAAGGAAGGCAGAAGATATCCTGCGAGCTCCGGTGAAGTTACGGGTCGGTGGGACCGGGTTGACAAGCATGAGAAGCCTCAGGCCCAAGCTGGCCTTGGAACTGTTTGGCGTGGACCACACGTGGGTGACGGGTTACGGGGGATCGGCGGATTTGCTGGTGGCTCTCGAAAAGGGCGAGATCCACTTGTTCGAGGACCCTCAGGACGGTTACAAGCGCAATGTGCAGCCGAGAGAGAAAGAAGGAACCGCAGCGGTTCTTTGGCAGACCGGAACCCTGACTCTCGACGAGACCTTCAAGCGGTCGGAGCTTCTTCCACACGTGCCGACTCTAGACGAGGTCCTGCCTAAGGATAAGAAAACAGGACCTCCATGGGAAGCCTGGAAGGCAGCGGTGGCTCCCCAAAGCTTTCAATATGCGATCGGAGTGACCCCGGGCGTGCCGTCTGACCGGATTACGATCTTGAGCCAGGCCCTCGAAAAAATGACGCAGGATCCGGAGTTTCGACAGGAGTTTGAGAAGTCTTTGGGGGAGCCCCCCGATGCGTTGATTGGTGAGAAGGCGGATAGGGTTGTCAAAGACGCGGTCAAAAAACTGCTCGAGGATTATCAGGCGGGCGTCCGCTACCTGCAGGCGTTGGCGAAGAAGAATTGAGTTGGCAAGCAACAAATCAACCGAAAGTCATCGGGTGAGCTTTATGAAAAAGCAACACGCCTGGCAGATTGTTTTGATGTTCTTTGGTCTTTTCCTGCCGGCCGGCCTGGCGGCACAACCGCTGCAAAAGATCGTCGAGGAAGCCAAAAAAGAAGGGAAGCTGCTTTTCTACACGGTGTTGTCGCTTCCCGAAAGCCAAGCGCTGATTAAAGGCTTTCACCAAAAATACCCTTTTATTCAGCCCGAGCTTTTGCGGCT
>JACPFE010000028.1 GCA_016183145.1 Deltaproteobacteria bacterium
CCGTCATGCCGAGCAGGAACGCGAAGGCTTCGACGGCGGACATCTTGAAAATAAACGGCAGCATCAATGCCATGGCCGTCGGTCCCCCGAGACCCGGCAAGATGCCGACGACGAAGCCGACCGCGATGCCGATCATCATCAGGCTGAAGGTCGACCAGTTGAAGACCTGGAACAGGCCGGAGATCAGGGCGGTGATCATTTCCATGTATCGCTGCTCCCGCGAAGGCTGGATTGCCGGTTCGCTTTCGCTCGGGTAACTTTGGCCGGGCTCTTAGTTATAAAGAAGCTCTTTCAGCTTGGTTACCAGCCCCGCATCGAGCTTGAAGAGCGCGCTGATATCGCGCTCGATCTCGTCCACCGGCACCGGAACGACGCTCAGGTTCGATTTTTTTGCGTCGGCGAGAAACTCGGCGTCCTTTAAGGTGTCGTCGAAAGCTTTGCGCAAAACTTGCACGCGGTCCTTGGGCGTTCCCGGGGGCAAAGTGTAGGTGCGAACGATGTCGCTGTCCGCGTGGATGCCGACGTCGATGATCCGGCGCGCGTCCTCGGTTTTCGCCAATTTGATCGCTTGCGGAACCTGCGGCAGCTCGGGATGGTTCTTGCGATTGGCTTGGAGAACAACGACCGCATCGCCGGATTCGATCGCTTTGCGCCAAGTCGTTTTCACCGAATCCCAGCCCCAACAACCGCCGGCCACCTCGCCGCTCTCCGCTGCCAATCTGACGTCGGCGGTGCCTTTATAGCCGGTGACCAGTTGGATCGGCAACCCCAGCGCCGCTTTCAAGATCCGCGTGGCGTTGTCCGGCGTCGAAGTGCCAGGAGCGATACCGCCCATTTTCACCGGCGTTTTGGCGGCCATCCATTTTTCGACGCTGGTGATGCCGCTGGCTTTGGTCATGGCGCAGACGACGTGATCGGTGATGGGCGCGCCGATGAATTCAAACTTGCGCGCGTCGAATTCAACGCCTTTCTGTCCAAGCACCTGGCCGAGAAAAAGTCCGCCGATGAAGTGGCCGATGGTCAGCCCGTCGGGCTTGGCGACTTTGAATAAATGGTTGGCCGCGATCAGGCTACCGGCGCCGGTCATGTTCTCCACGACGATCGCCGGCTGTCCGGGGATATGCTTGCTCATATGGCGCGCGATGGCCCGGGCATAGGTGTCGAACCCGCCGCCGGCGGAGAAGCCCACCACGATGCGAATGGATTTCCCTTTGTAAAAATCATCTGCCGCGGCCGCCGAGGCGGACGCAGGGAGCAACAGCAGGGCGATGGTCAGCAAAGTCGATAAATTCTTCAACATGGCTTCAGGCCTCCGATTGTGCGATGGTCTCGCGGTTTCTTGCGCAGTGTTTTCTGCAGCGCCGAGTTGCCAGAGGCTATCTGATTGAATGCCAAAAATCAACGAGAACTCCTGTCAGGCGGCGTCTCTTGCCCCCGCTCCTGGCCCTGATTGTCTTCTTGAAGAAGGGCCTCTACAATATCATTGATGAGTTTATTATTTGGAGGCTATCTAGCGGCTTTGCGACCGAGGAACGAGCCCTTCCGAGCGCGGTCAATCGGCCTGTGCTTTGTAGGCCACCACCCCGTCCTCTCCAAGGGTGAAAATCCCAAGCGGCTGGGCCTGAAGCGACCTTTCGAGTTGCTATGCCCGCGCTCTACAGGACTCGTCCCTCGGTCGCATCTTGGTTACTTACCTATGGACTCCTTTGTAGCGCTTATGGGAAGCGCGGCTGCGAAGGGATTCGCCAAGGGTTGAGCACCGGTCCGCGCAGGAGAGAATCGCTCATGCCAGTTCACTTTCGAAATTACATCGACGGACACTGGGCCGGCGCGCTGTCGGGAAGAACCTTTGAAAACCGAAACCCGGCCGATCGAAACGACTTGATCGGTCTCTTCCCGGCCTCGGGCGCCGACGATGTCGATAGAGCCGTGGCGGCGGCGAAGCAGGCTTTCCCTCGTTGGCGGCTGGTGCCGGCGCCCAAGCGCGGCGAGATGCTTTATCGCGTCGGCGAACTGCTGAAAAAACACAAGGAGGAGCTCGCCCGCGTCGAGACCCGGGAGATGGGAAAGATCCTCAAGGAAACCCGCGGCGACGTTCAAGAGGGCATCGACTGCGCGTTCTACGTCGCCGGCGAAGGCCGGCGGCTGTTCGGCGAGACCACGCCGTCGGAGCTGCCCGACAAGTTCGCCATGTCGGTGCGCGCGCCCATCGGCGTGTGCGCGCTGATCACGCCGTGGAATTTTCCCCTGGCGATTCCCACCTGGAAACTGTTTCCCGCGCTCATCTGCGGCAATACGGTCATTTTGAAACCAGCGGAAGACACTCCGCACACGGCAGTGAGATTCGTCGAGCTTCTTGAGGAAGCCGGCGTGCCGCCGGGCGTCGTCAACCTAGTGCACGGTCGTGGCGAAGAAACCGGCGCGGCCTTGGTTCGCCATCCGGAAGTCAAGCTGGTTTCCTTTACCGGATCGGCGACCGTCGGGCGGGAGATCGCGGCGGTTTGCGGGCGTGACTTACGGCGCGTGTCGCTCGAGTTGGGCGGCAAGAATGCTCAGATCGTCATGGAGGATGCCGATCTTGAGCTGGCGTTGGAAGGGGCGCTGTGGGGTGCCTTTGGCACGACTGGACAGCGCTGCACGGCGACCAGCCGGCTCATCGTTCATCGCGATGTCCGGAAGCGGCTCACCGACATGCTCGTGGCGCGGGCGGAGAAAATCAAAATCGGCAGCGGCTTGGACGAGAGCGTGGAAATGGGACCGCTGATCAATCACGCGGCGCGGGAAAAAGTGCAGCGGTATATCGGCATCGGCCAGCAGGAAGGGGCACGGTTGGTCATCGGCGGATCGAGCTATGAAGAGGGAAAATGCGCCGACGGTTACTTCTTCCGTCCGACGATCTTTGACAACGTGGCGCCGTCCATGCGCATCGCGCAGGAAGAGATCTTCGGCCCGGTATTGTCGATCATCGAAATCAAGAGCTTCGAAGAGGCGATCGAAGTGCTCAACGGCACGCTCTACGGTTTGTCGAGCTCCATCTATACGCAGGACGTCGGCCGCGCCTTTCGCGCCATGCGCGATATCGAAGCGGGCATTACCTACATCAACGGGCCGACCATCGGCGCCGAAGTGCATCTTCCCTTCGGCGGCGTGAAAGATACCGGCAACGGCCACCGCGAGGCCGGCACCACGGTTTACGACATCTTCAGCGAGTGGAAGGCGATTTACGTCGACTATTCGGGCAAGCTGCAGAAGGCGCAGATCGACAATGTGGAATAACGGCGTGCTCGTGATTCGTGCTCGTGATCGATCGTGAGACACGAGACGCGGGACTGAGGAAGGTCAATGAAAATTCCCCACATCAAAGTAACACCCCCCGGCCCCAAGGCCAAAGCGATCGTCGAGCGGGATCGTTGTTACACATCGCAGTCTTACGGGCGGGTTTATCCTTTGGTGGTGAAAGAAGCGCGCGGCTGCGTCGTCGAGGATGTCGACGGCAATCTATTTCTCGATTTCATGGCTGGCATAGCGGTGGCGAGCACCGGACACTCCCATCCCGAAGTCGTCAAGGCCATCGAGGAGCAGGCGCGCAAGTTCCTCCATATCTGCGGCAGCGATTTCTACTACGAGCCGATGGCGGAGCTGGCGGCGAAGTTGAGCGAGATCGCGCCGGGCAAGGGGGCGAAGCGAGTTTTTTTTACTAACTCCGGCACCGAGACAATAGAAGCGGCGATCAAGCTCGCGCGTTATCACACCAAGCGCCAGCATATCATCGCGTTCCACGGCGCGTTTCATGGCCGCTCGCTGGGCTCTCTCTCTTTGACCGCGAGCCGGACGTCACACCGGGCGCACTTCGGCCCGCTGATTCCAGGAGTTCACCACATGCCCTACGGGTTTTGCCGGCGCTGCCCGTATCACCTGACTTACGGTTCCTGCGAGATTGAGTGCGTGCGCGTGTTGGAAAAAACGCTCTTTCGCCACGACGTGGCGCCCCAGGAAGTGGCGGCGCTCTTCGTCGAGCCGATTCAAGGCGAAGGCGGCTACGTCGTGCCGCCGCCCGAGTACCTGCCGATGCTTCAAGATCTCTGCCGGCGCCACGGGATCCTCTTGGTCGTCGACGAAATTCAATCGGGGTTCGGGCGCACCGGAAAAATGTTCGCGTGCGAGCATTGGGGCATCGAGCCCGATATTCTCTGCGCCGCCAAGGGCATCGCCAGCGGCATGCCGCTGGGCGCAATGATCGCGCGGGAGGAAATCAGCACCTGGACGCGCAGCACTCACGGCTCCACCTTCGGCGGCAACCCCGTGGCTTGCGCCGCGGCGCTGGCAACCATCGCTTTGATCGAAGACGGCTTGATCGAAAACGCCGCCAAGGTCGGGAGCTATTTAATGGAAAAACTCAATCTGCTCAAAGCCGGCCATTCTTCCATCGGCGACGTGCGCGGCTTGGGTCTCATGATCGGCGTGGAATTCGCGCGGCCCGACGAGAAACTGACGCCCGACGCAAAACTGCGCGATCAAGTCATGCAGAAATGTTTTGAGAAGGGTCTTTTGCTTCTAAGCTGCGGCGAGAGCACGCTGCGCTTCTGCCCGCCGCTGATCGTGACCCGGGAAGAGGTGGACGTGGCGATCGAGATCTTCGCAGCTGCGATCAAGGAACTGGTAAACTGATAAATTGCCTGCGGTCACTGCAACTTGGCTTCGAGCTGCTCGATGATCTGAGCGATTTCGGAGTCATCGGGGTTGATCTGCAGGACGCCGCGAAATTCTTCCAGCGCCTTATCGATCATTCCCTTGGTCACGTAGACTCTGCCCAGATTGAGATAGGGAAAATGACGGGGCTCGTAGCGTTTGGCCAGTTTTGCTTTTTCCAGCCACGGGATCGCTTCGTCGAGCCGCTGCTGTTGCATCAAATAGACGCCGATGTCGTTGTAGGGATTGCCGAACTCCGGGTCGAGCTTGATGGCGATTTCGCACTCGGCGATGGCATCGTCGATTCGGCCCTGGAAGCTGTAGGCCCAGCCGAGATAGGTGTGGGCGTCGGCGGTGGGGCAGACCGCGATGGATTCCCTGTAGAGGCGAATGGATTCGTCCAGATCGCCCGCCATTTGGAAATTCATCGCGCGTTGGACCAGCTCCAGCGCCCGGTCATGGCTTTTTCCCGTGCCCATAGCCTATCTCTATTATACTATTGGCCGAGTCGCGCGCAAACTTAATAATTGTCCCTTAGGGTCCTAAACCCCCCAGCCCCCGCTCAGTTGGATATTGGCGCCGTTGATGTAGCGGGCTTCCTCCGACAACAAAAAGCGCACGGCGGAAACCGCATCCTCGACGCTGCCGACGTAGCCCGCAGGTATCAGTTTCACCATCCGCTCGATCTCTTCCTTGGGCGCGCTGCCCGAATCGATGAAACCAGGGGAAATACAATTCATCGTGATGCCGTCGGCGGCGATCAGTCGCGCGTAGGAGCGGGCCAGCGCCAGCAACCCGACCTTGGCGATGTAATGGGCGGTAAGCTGCGGTTGCGCGATGAGCTGCTCGGCGTTGGCCATGCTGAAGCAGACAATGCGACCCCACTTGCGTTCCCGCATCCCCGCAATGACCGCCTGAGTTAAATAGAATACCGGGTGAAGGTTATTGTCGAACATCGAGTGCCAACCTTCGTTGGTTTCTTTTAGTAGGGAAACGCGGTGGTAAGGACCGGCGCCGTTGATCAGCGCGTCGACGCGGCCCCATGCCTGGTTCACTTGCCGCACCAGACCGACTGCGGCGTCAGGATCGGAGACGTCGCATTGAAACGCCGATCCCCGGGCGCCGCGTTGCGTAACGTCATCGATGACCGCCGCCGCTTCCTTGGCGCTGGTGCGGTGACAGATCGCCACGGACCAACCCTGCTTGGCCAAGTCCAGGGCGACGGCCTTGCCGATGCCGCGGGCGCCGCCAGTAATCAGAGCTACTCGATCTGCCATACGCCGTTTCTCCTACTGCCCTAGCAGTAACTGCTGGCTTTTGAGGATCGATGATGGAGGATGGAAGATCGCAACTCTCAATCCTCTATTCTCGATCCTCGATCCTCGATCTTCTATCCTCGACTGTCAATTCGCCTTCCTTATCGTCTTCAATGAAGGGGCGAAATTTTTCGTACAGCTCCTCCAGCTTCGCCTTGTAGTGCTCGACGTTCTCGTCGGGATTGTTCGCGTCCCATTGCGAGGCGAGCTTGCAATTCTCGCTGATCTTAACCTTCGCCTTGGTGCCGGTCACGTAGTAGGAGATCTGATCGCCGGGCTGGTAAGGCCGCTCGGCTTTCAATGCCAATTCATAGGGCGCCGCGGCGTTGCGTTGTTTTGCCTTCACTTTTGCCTGATAGCTGTCCAAGGAATCTTGCAGCGTTTGGGTCTTGGCGATCCAGGAAATGTCTTTGCGGTGGTTCTCCAGATCGTCAAGGTAGCGCCGATAGAGATCGGGAATC